>NZ_CAMHZG010000016.1:0-36783 GCF_946190115.1 Streptococcus mitis
CATTTGTAATAGTTGGGATTGGCATAGGAAGCAACCCAATTACAAATCGAGTTTCGAGTGACCTCAACATCAGGATGAGGATCCCAGGTGACATAGGTCAGATTCTCAGCGGATGAAGCCCAATTCTGAAACATGGCTTCTGCATCACTTTCCAAAAATCTTCGCAAGATTAAACGATCTGTCTGTAATATTTGCGTACCGATAGATTTCATGACGCTACCTCGCTTTCTGATAGATGATTCTCTGCCCAACCTCAATTTAAATTTACTTTGCTTTTGAATTTCAATGTAATAAGCTAAAAAGGTCCACCGGACCTTCCTCGCTTTCTTATTTCTAAACTCGGGGTAAAAAGTTCTCTCACTTTCTTATTTCAAGGTGAGAGGCTGCCCCCCCACTGGAGGTTTTTCTTGCTTTTTAATTTCATGGCTCAAGCTAAAAAGGTCCCCCGGACCTTTTTACTCCCAAAAGTCATCAAATACGGTGATTGGTAGGTGGCGTTTGTGTTGACCTTTGTGCCACCAGTTTTCGATTCTTGCTTGGGCTTCTGGGCTGATTGTTTTGCCTTCTAGGTAGTCGTCAATCTCTTCATAGGTGACTCCGAGGGCTACTTCGTCAGCTAGGCCTGGTTTGTCTTCTTCTAGGTCTGCTGTTGGGATTTTTTCATAAAGGGCTGGGTCTGCACCAAGTTCCTTCAATAGTTGTTTTCCTTGGCGTTTATTGAGGCGGAACAGGGGTAAAATATCCGCACCACCGTCACCAAACTTGGTAAAGAAACCTGTGATATTTTCCGCAGCATGGTCTGTTCCAATGACCGCTCCTCTATGGGAACCAGCAAGGGCATACTGAGCAATCATACGGCAACGTGCCTTGATATTTCCCTTGTTGAAGTCTGAAACAGGGCTTCCTGTCGCTTCAACTGCAGCTGTCATAGCATCAGCTGATTCCTTGATATTAACTACCAAGCTGACATCTGGCTGGATGAAGGCAAGGGCTTTTTGAGCGTCTGCTTCATCAGCTTGCACTCCATAAGGTAGGCGGACAGCGATAAATTTGTAACTGTCATCTCCCGTTTCTGCTCGCAGTTCTTCCATAGCTAATTGGGCCAATCGACCTGCTAAGGTTGAGTCTTGCCCTCCAGAAATCCCTAGTACAAAGGTTTTAAGAAAGGGATGTTTTTTCAGGTATCTTTTTAAGAAATCAATGGAACGACGAATTTCTTCCTGGGCATCAATCACGGGTTTGACACCCAGTTCTTGGATAATCGTTTCTTGCAAACTCATTCTTCTTCTCCTTCACCGAGGGCTTCCTTACGCATTTTGTCAATCAAGTCCATCTTATCTTGCCATACATCACGCGCCAAATCCACTGGATAATGCTGAGGATTGAGCACGCGCTTGTACTCATCCCAAAGCTTGTCGAATTCCTTACGGGCATAATCCTGAATCTCAGTCAAGCTAGGCAGGTTGTAAATCAATTTTCCGTCTTTAAAGATATCCACCAAGAGAGGAACAGCATCAAAATTACGAACAGTCTTCTTGATGTAGGTATAAGTCGGATGGAACATCTTGATTTCCGTCATGCTGGCAACATCTACGCCATCATAAGTGATATAGTCTCCTTCTGACTTGCCTTTTTCACGACTGGTAATGCGCCACACCTGCTTCTTACCTGGCGTAGACACTTTTTCAGCATTATTTGACAGCTTAATCGTATTGCGCATGTTCCCATTTTCATCTTCGATTGCAACAATCTTGTAAACTGCCCCAAGAGCTGGCTGGTCATAGGCTGTAATCAGCTTGGTTCCCACACCCCAGACATCAATCTTGGCCTTTTGCATCTTGAGGTTGAGAATGGTATTTTCGTCCAAATCATTAGAAGCATAAATCTTAGCCTCTGTAAATCCAGCCTCGTCCAGTTGCTGACGGACTTTCTTAGAAATGTAGGCAATATCCCCAGAGTCAATCCGCACACCCATAAAGTTAATCTTGTCGCCTAGCTCACGCGCCACCTGAATGGCAGCTGGTACCCCAATGCGAAGGGTGTCATAGGTATCCACAAGAAAGACACAATTTTTGTGGGTCGCAGCATAAGCCTTGAAAGCTTCATAGTCATTTCCATAAACCTGTACCAAGGCATGGGCGTGAGTCCCCAGGACAGGAATGTCAAAGAGCTTACCAGCACGCACGTTGCTGGTTCCATTGGCGCCACCAATCACCGCTGCGCGTGTTCCCCAGATAGCCGCATCCATTTCTTGCGCCCGACGTGTCCCAAACTCCATCAAAGGTTCATCTTCAATGACTGAACGAATACGAGCTGCCTTAGTCGCCACCAAGGTCTGGTAGTTGACGATGTTCAAAAGAGCCGTTTCGACCAACTGACATTGGGCTAGAGGGCCTTCCACCTGCACAATCGGTTCATTGGCAAAAACCAAGTCCCCTTCTTGGGCAGAACGAACGGTCAACTCCAACTTGAAATTGCGGAGGTAATCCAAGAATGCCCCATGATAGCCCAGTGATTCCAAATAGGCAATATCACTATCTGAAAAACGCAAGTCTTCAAGATAACTCACAATTCTTTCCAAACCTGCAAAAACCGCATAGCCATTCTTAAAAGGTTGTTGGCGGAAATACACCTCAAAGACCGCCTTTTTATTGTGAATCCCTTGGTCAAAGTAAACCTGCATCATGTTGATCTGGTACAAGTCCGTGTGCAATGTTAAACTATCATCTGGATACATACTTTTCCTACTTCCTTAGCTAGAAACTCATGAAAATTTTCAAGAACTTTCATGTATTCCAATAAATTAGTACTATTATATCACATTTTAGCTGGATTGAGAAAAGAGTAACAAGCTATTCTCCACTCTCCAGTTCATCCATATCTTGTTCAAACTTTTTCTGAGCCCATTCACCATAGCTCTTCAGACCAAGATTGCCAATAAAGACCCAGGGAAGGTAAATGACATAAGTAATTGCCCAAGCAGATAGGTATTTAACGTTCAAAGGATTGTGCTGATAAATTTCTATGTTGAATTGATAATTCTGCAACATCAAAAGAGCCGTAATAGCCAAGGTTAGGAAAAAACAACCCAAAATCGTAAAATGAAAACGACTATAGTAGGTCACTCCGAGATTTCGAGCACGGTTAAAAAAGTAAAATGTCCCTATGATGATAACGATGAGCAGCATATTAGAATTAAAAAGACTTGGTGCTAATACTGCAATCATATAAGATAAAAGCAAGAAAGCTATAGAGATATAGAAACTTTCAGCCCCCGCTTTATTGATCAGTTGTTCTTCTCTTTCGTCAAGTAATTGATAATGAATAAATTTATTTACCATCTTCTTCCTCCCAAACTTGCTGATTTCTGCGATTCAAGTATAGGATAACTCTATCCATAGAAAAACTCCCAACGAGATAGATGATAACTGCTAGAACCACTTTTAGGGAGTACTTCCAAGTCAATAGATTGACCAGTTCCTCGCGATTGCCAATGATATCAATCAATAAAATCACTATAGAGAATCCCAAAGCAGATAAAATTCTTTCTTTTCCAGTATTCTCAACAATATCTCGAATGTCAATTCCAACATACATGCGGCGAATAATGGCATACAAACCGACTCCAATCAATAAAAGTAATTCTGGTAAATAGGACAAAAGTGTTAAATTGAAAATATAAACTTTGGCAAAAATTTCCAGTGCCAAAAATAGGCAAATTCCCAAGAGAATTTCTCCTGAAATCTTTCCGTCCAATTTTTCCGTACGTTCATCTTTAATCACAAGTTTCTTTCTATTTTTCATCTTCTTCCTCCCAAAATAATTGATCTAAAGTTTTGCCTAAGCATCTGCAAATGGACTGGCAGAGGGAGAGACTAGGATTGTATTTCCCAGCTTCAATCAGACCTATAGTCTGCCTAGTAACACCTACAGCTTCTGCCAAATCCCCTTGTGTTAAATCACGCTCCACCCGAGCTAATTTTAATTTTAAATTTTTAGCCACTAGCGTCCTCCTTCACATTCTTAAAAAGTTGCGCCTCTTTTCAACAACATTATATCATATATCTAACTTAATGCAATATATAAATGTCATTTTGTAAAATTTTATTAACAAAAAACTCTCTACCACAAAATAGAGAGTGTTAAGTTTAAATATAGGATTTCAAAATATCGACGACATCACTTCTTTTCTTAACCTTATAGACCTTGATTACCAATTTCTCAGCTGCGATTGTATTGTCCTCAATATCGTCTAGACAGACACAATTTGTAGGATTTAACTGGTATTTATCGAGAATCCCCTTCATACTTATGTCAAGAACCCCTCTTTGCCTTATACTTTCATACTCATCTTACAGATTCTTTTGGTAATAAAATCTTTGTCCTGTGTAGGGATAGTCTTGTAACTTAAAGACTTCTTTGTAGCCATGGCTTTTATAAAAATCTGGAGCCTGAAACTGGTAAGTATTGACAAAAGCAAAACGACAGTTTCGATTCTTAGCTTCAGTTTCTGCTTGCTGCAATAGTTTTGAACCGATTCCTTGCCCTCTCAGTTCCTCTTTTACAAATAAATACTCGATTTCTAGCCAATTTCCAAAAGTCTCTGCTATCAAACCTGCCAGGAGATTGCCCTTTTCATCTTCGACATAAAGATTAAGTGGCTCACTTTCAGCTTCTTCTCTTTTTGAACGGTTATAAGCACGAATCAGATTTCCTATTTCTTGTGATTTATGGGATTCCTTATTTTCAAATCTAAAGTACATCTAAACCTCCTCAAACATTGTTACAGCTTGATTATAATCTTATTTCAATAGACTGTCAAACTAGCAAAAACTCACCAACCTGAGTTGATGAGTCCTTAATCTATTTAAACATCTTACAATATACGTTTTTCTGATTTTAAAAGACTTTTTTCCTATTGTTTTTTGAAACATTTTATCTTAAACAATACAAAATACAGATTTTAATCAACCCTATATGATAGATAAAATAGATTTCTTTTTATTCCCCAAAGACTCCTACTCTCACTGTACGATGTAATTTCTGAGTCTCTAATAGATGAATTGTTTGAATGACAGATTGATAAGTAGCGTTTGCTTGAATAGAAGCAAGACTCTTTTGCATAACTTCTTGACTATACTCTACCTTATCACGGTGTTTCTCCTCGGCCAATAAGTTTGCTGCCTCTTTAAAATTATCTGCTCTATAAGTTTCTAAATAGCTATAAAGTAAATAAAGGTCATTCATATTAAAGTAAGTTTCTGGAATTTCTCTTTTATATGCCAAAAACTGTTCATCTTTCATCAACTCAATACCTTTTTGGCGATAAGCATTAGAAGCATCATTATTCGCAGCATTTGTAAATTCTTTTTTTGCAATGTGCTTATACACCGCCTTTACAATCAGAACAATTGGGGAAAATAGAAGTTGGAAAACCCCATAGGAAATCGCTCCCCATATAATATACTCAAATAACGAGAGTACAGTTCCTTGAATAATTCCTAACAAGAAGCAAAATGCTATAAAACCTAATACACTTAAATTATATACTTTTTTAAGCTTCCCATAGTTCCCCATAATACCACTATATGCTTTATTTTGTTCTGCTGAAATAGCTTTATTCAAGTCAGATACAGCTTTCAAAACTTGGAAACTATATCCAAACATTTCAATCAATTGTTCTCTACTATATTTGTTCATAATTCAAATTTCCTATCTTTAATCACCCTTAATTTAGTTTTTCCTCTTAACAAATAATCCTGCTAAACCAATCATTGCTAATAATCCGTAGCCAACTGTAACAATTGAATTTGCTACCCTAGAATTTTCTCCTGTATTTGGTAACGCATATTGTTCTGCTGGCTTATCCGCTGGCTTATCCACTGGCTTGTCCGCTAGCTTATCTGCTGGCTTATCTGCCGGCTTATCCGCTGGCTTATCTGCTGGCTTATCTGCTGGTTTATCTGCTGGCTTATCTGCTGGTTTATCTGCTGGTTTATCTGCTGGTTTATCTGCTGGTTTATCCACTGGCTTATCTGCTGGTTTATCTGCCGGCTTATCCGCTGGTTTATCTGCCGGCTTATCCGCTGGTTTATCCGCTGGTTTATTCGCTGACTTATCTGCTGGTTTATCCGCTGGTTTATCCGCTGGTTTATCTGCCGGCTTATCCGCTGATTTATCTGCCGGCTTATCCGCTGGCTTATCTGCTGGCTTATCTGCTGGTTTATCTGCTGGTTTATCTGCTGGTTTATCTGCTGGTTTATCTGCTGGTTTATCTGCTGGTTTATCTGCCGGCTTGTCAATGATAGCACTTGGATCCAACTCTGGCAATTCATCTACGGTTGGAGCAACTTTTGATGTTGCACCAATACCATCCGGATTTTGTTTTGTATTCAAATCACTTGGAATGTCAGCTGTGATATCCAATTCTGGCAATTCATCTACTGTTGGAGCTACTTTTGGTGTTGCTCCAATACCGTCAGGATTTTGTTTTGTATTCAAATCACTTGGGATGTCAGCTGTGATATCCAAAGCTGGTAATTCATCTACTGTTGGGGCAACTTTCGGTGTTGCTGAAATAACACGGTTACCATCCGTATATACATTTAGCATCTTATCGATTGAAAAGATATCTGATTTGTATTTGTGGTTAGCTTGAGCTTGTGTCAAACGAGCTTTGGCATCCGCTAAGTCTTGCTCTGCAACTGTGATGCGTTGTTCCACGTTTGTTCTATCTGCTTCTGCCTGTGTTAAACTTGCACGCAATTGTGGTAATTGCGCGTGGACACGCATAGCATCATCGAGTTTACTTGTTGCTGCGTCAATTTCACTTTGAATTGTGTTGATACGTGCAGTTACATCATTTACACGAGCTGTTGCTTTATCCAACTCTTTTTGTTTTTGAACGACTGCATCTGCTTTGTCTTGAGCTGTTGCTGTAAGCGTAGCCAAATCAGATTTTGCTTGATTTAGAGCGGTTGTTGCATTTGTGCGAGCTGTAGCAATATCATTCAATTGGGCGTTTAATGCATCCAACTCTTGGGTCAAATCAGCTTTCTTCGCAACTAATGCATCACGTTCGAGTTCTTGTGTCGCTTTTTGAGATTTCAATGCATCTAACTCGGCTTGCATTTTTGGTCGGTCATCGATGATTTGACGTTTAACAAACACATAATGAGTGTCTGCGATAAACTTCATCTTTTTGCCGTATAATGTTGGGTTCATTGGGTCATCTTGTTTGAAGTTATTGTTATTGTTCCAATAATCCTTCTCACTCTGACTTCGGTTTAACTGAAAGAATTCGTTGTATTCTTCGTCCCATTCATAAGTTGAATCCTTGAAAGCGCTAGCATTGAATGAACCGAAATAAGTTGTTTTTTCTACACCATTGATTGTAGATAGAGCAACACCCATTTTACCACCTGTTGGTGTCAATAGGTTTTTACGGTGTCCATAATCTAAACCTCGCACGTTATTGTAGTCATCATACCAACCCAACAACATTTCGTAGGCTAATGTTTCGTTAGTTACAATGTGGTCAAACATTAAATATTCACCATCACGGTCAATAAGTTGACCATATGCACCACCAAGGATGTTTTCAACGTTTTCCCCTGGTTGAACTCTTTCAATATAGCCAGGTTTGTCGGTTAAACTTGTACGGTGTGACAATAGGCCTGTTTTCTGCATTTCATCAGCACGTTTTTGTGCGTATGCAAGGTACTCATCGTCAACCACCATATCACCCTTCAAATTGTTATTAACACGTAGTTGATTAAGCAATTTGACAAAGGCGTCTGAAATACCTTTGTTATCTACCTTGTAACGGTATGTCGGGCGTTCTTTGTATTTACGAGTTGTCCAATCATATGGCGCTTTCTTATAGGCTGCTAAAGCTTCTGCGAAATCAACCATATCTTTAGTTGCGTCAATTTCTTTGATATCAACACCTTGGAAATTAACTGGTTCCATTTGGTTGTTACGGAAGAATCCATGGTTATACTCATAATCATTAAGATTATCATGAGCTGTGTGATTACGTTCATCAGGGTTCAAATCGGTTGAAATAACTTTAACTCTATAGTTATCGATTTCCCCTTGTTTAGCAGCAATTTTAGTGTCTGTAGTTGTGATTTGTGCACCTTTAGCGTTCAAATCATTATCAACGTTTGAAATTTTGCTAGTTGTGTTTGTGATGTTTTTACGTACATTAGCGTCTGTGATTGCGTCAAGGTCTGCTTGTTTCGTATCAACATCAGCTTTCTTAGCGTCACGAGCATTATCTGCCTCTGTTTTTGCGGTGTTAGCATTGTCTAGTGCTGTATGCGCATCACTTTCACCATCTTTAGCGGCATTCAAATCATTTGTTGCGTTTGTATTGTCTGCTGTTTTGCTGGTGATAATATCGTTTTGTGCGTCGATAATTTTGTTTGCGTTATTAGCAGTGTCGATGTCTTTATTGATTGAGTCAATTTTGCCATCAGCTTTTACTTTATCAGCTTTTGCTTGGTCGACTGTGCCTTGTTTTGCGTTGACATCAGCTTGCGCAGTGTCAACGTTAGCTTTTGCTGTATTTACATCTTGTTCAGTAACATGAACAGGGGTCGTCTTCACCGTAGGCTTGGGTTTACCAGAATCAACCTCTTCTGCATGGGCAGTTGCATTTACAGCACCAGCCCCAACAAGAATAGTTGTCAAACCAGCACCTAACAAAATATCTTTTTTCTTCATAATTTTGTCTCCTTTTTATTTTTTTGTATATTATACTGTAATTAAGTCTCATTTTGGAACTTTCTACTGAAAACAGTATAATTTTATTACTTATCTTGAGTTTGAAACAAAAATCTACTAAAAATAGTAGATTTTTTCAAAAATATAAAAATTTAAGTTATAATAAAATAAATCAAGACTAAGGAGACTATCATGGAACCGAAACACTATGGAGAAATCATTCAAAAGATCCGTCAAGATCGTAATATGACCCTCAAAGAGGCTGCTGGAGATGTCATTACTCCCAATAACCTCAGTCGCTTTGAAAAAGGATTATCTTCTATCAAAGTCGATACTTTTTTTGAAATTTTGAGCAGATTTAATTTAGATGAGATAGACTATGCAGAAGTGTTACATATTCAAAATGATGGATCTCAAAGAGTAAAACAAATTATAAATGCATTGTCTAAAAATGATAGAACCAAAGCTATACAAATACTAGGAAAGAAAAGTGAGTGGGGAAATATCATAGAGTATTACACACTAAAATTAGGCATTTTAAATCAAGAAAATGAAATGGATAAATTGACTCCTGATCAAGTAGAAGCTATTAATTACTTGATCAACTATATATTTAGTCTTGATACTCTTTATATTCGTGATTTTACTATTATTGAAATTCTTTTACAATTTAATATTCAATCTTTTGAGTTAAAATTCCTTGAATACCTCGAAAAACTAATTCTTAAAGGATTGGAAGATTCTAATAATAATGAGTATTTTTATCGCAGATATGCTATGACTGGACTGTTTTTAATTAGAACATATTCTCGCTATGGATACTACGATAAAGCAGAAAAGCTCATCTATAAGTTGAATATCATAATAACTCAAGAATTCGCTTGCGAATTTGCAATATTTCCCCTATTTCTTTTAAAAATGTATGAAGTTTACAATCTACTTCGACAAGATAACCCTAAGGCTATTGAACGAGCTAATACTGTTATTCATTACATGGATGCCCAAAACGACCTCTTCCCACTAGCATACCTGTTTGAAACTAAGAACATGTTCATCCAAGACGTTCAACGACTGAATAAAACTGGCATTCCATTCCCTCCAGAAAATGAGGAATAACTATCAAAACCAATCTAGAACAAAATGTTTATAACTTCAAAGCACCAAAGTCACTTTGACTCTGGTGCTTTTTGACTTGATTTTAAAGCAAAAACTCACCAACCTGAGTTGATGAGTCCTTAATCTATTTTCTAAATTTCCACTGGCTGTATATACCGAAACCGATAATCCAGATAGCTGAGCCGATTGCTCCTACAAATGTAGACTCTTGTAAAAAGAGGGTTACAAAGACAAAGGCAAAGAAGAGCATGGTTAAAGGATTTAGGAAACGATAATGGGGCATGAGATAACCATCCGCCATAAAGTCTTGTGACTTACGGTATTTAAGGTGAGCCACCATAATCAAGATATAAATGGCGATATAAACACCTGATGACGATGCCGTAATCAAGGCAAAGGCATCGGAAACACCTGGCAAGACATTAATAAAGGCTGCTAGGGCAATCAAGATTGCTGAAGCGATGATGGCATTTTGTGGTACATTGTGGCGAGAAAGAGTATCTGCTTTGATAGCCTTTAAGAATGGATTTGGCGAATCATGGGCAATCTGGTACAAATGACGCCCTGTTGAGTAAAGGGTTGAGTTAAGAGCAGACGCTGCTGAGGTCAAAACGACGAAGTTAATCAAGGCTGCCGCCCACTTGATTCCAGCCAATTCAAACACCGTAACAAATGGAGAATCAGCCGATGCTAGTTCACGCCAAGGAATGATAGCCATAATAGCTAATAGGGCACCTCCATAGAAAAAGGCGATACGCAAAGGAATTTCCTTAACAGCTTTTGGCAAGACCTGACGTGGATTTTTTGTTTCAGAAGTTGTTACCCCGATAAACTCAATCATGAGATAGGCAAAGAATACCATCTGGAAGGCCATGACAAAGTTCACTCCACCATTTGGGAAGAGGGAGAAATTGTCAGCAATATTGGCCAAACTTGCTACTCCATGAGGTGTCTTAAAGCCTGTCAAGACCATAAAGACCCCTGTTGCAATCATGGCTAAAATAGCCACAATCTTGACCATAGCAAACCAAAACTCAACTTCCCCAAAGAGCTTCACCGCAATCAGATTGACTAAAGCTAGAATGGTCAAAAATCCAATCTCAATCATCCAACTTGGCCAGCTAGGGAACCAAAACTGAACATAGTGAGAGATAGCAGTGATTTCCGCCATACCGATAAAGACAACGGATAGCCAGTAGGACCAAACTGAGAAATAACCCCAGCCCTTACCTAAATGGCGCGTGATAAAGTTGATAAAGGTATGTTGCTCAGGATCTTGATAAAGCATTTCCCCAACCGCACGCATCATGAGGAACATAAAGGCTCCAGTAATCATATAAATTAGTACAATGGAAGGACCTGTTAAGCTGATAGAGCGACCTGCTCCCAAAAAGAGTCCTGTTCCAATTGTTCCCGCAATGGCCATAACCTGCACGTGACGATTGGTCAGACCACGCTCCATCTTATTTTTTTTCTTCTTTGAACTCATATCGTCTCCAATTCAATTTAAAATGGAAAAAGGAGTGAGTGAAGCGCACTGCCTTCCCCACTCCTTTTTTCTGTTTTTAGGCTGTTTTTTCAACTTTCAAGATTTTTACATCATAACTACCAACAGGTGTTTCAATAGTTGCTGTGTCACCTGTTTTCTTACCAATCAAGGCTTGTCCAATTGGGCTTTCATTTGAAACCTTACCTGCAAAGGCATCCGCACCGGCTGAACCTACGATAATATAAACTTCTTCTTCGTCCTCACCAATTTCTTGGATAGTGACTGTTTTTCCAATCGCTACTTCGTCTTGGGCGACTGAGTCGCTATTGACGATTTCAGCATAACGGATTTTTGTTTCCAAGCTAGAGATTTGTCCTTCGACAAAGGCTTGTTCATCCTTAGCCGCTTCGTATTCACTGTTTTCAGAAAGGTCACCGTATGAACGAGCAATCTTAATACGTTCTACCACTTCTGGTCGGCGGACCAATTTCAATTCTTCTAATTCTTTTTCAAGTTTTTCCTTTTCCTCAAGGGTCATAGGATATGTTTTTTCTGCCATTTTTCTCAACTTTCTTTCGATAGTATTGAATCTCTATCTGAGATTCTCATGTTTGTTGTCTTAGTTTGAACTACTATTTTGAGTAAGCTTGCTATTGACGTGTTCAGCTACATTGCGATCATGTTCTTCCTTATTGCTAGCATAGTAGACCTTACCATCTGTCACATCTGCAACAAAGTAAAGGTTTTCACTCTTAGTCTGATTGATACTTGACTCGATAGCATCCAAGCTTGGACTATCTACTGGACCAGGCATGAGGCCTAGATTTGTATAAACATTGTATGGTGAATTAATCGATGTATCAATTCCAGCATCGTCGGCAAGACTAATCTTCTGACCAAGTTTGCCTTGGGCATACAAGATGGCAATATTGCTTTGAAGTGGCATACCAAGATTCAAGCGATTGTAGAATACACCTGCAATCAACTTACGATCGTCAGTCTTAGCTCCTTCTTTTTCTACAAGTGAAGCAATCGTCAACAATTCATTGACCGTCAAATTCTTAGACTTAATAGTGCTGTAATGAGGTGCCAAAGTCTTGTCCATGGCTGCCAACATCTCATCAATCAAGCTTTCAATAGTTGTACTTTCCTTGATAGAATATGTAGCTGGGAAGAGGAAACCTTCCAAACGGTAACGAACGCCACTTTCTTTCGTTGGCAAGCTTTCAAGTAGACTAGGATATTTGGCAACTTCTTGGCTGATAAAGTTGTCATCTTGCACTTTAGCCAAGAAAGCATCCGCTGTCAAAGGCTCTTTGAATTCACCTTGCAATTGACCTACCGCTTGTGCCATTTGATCAATCGTATAACCTTCTGGAATTGTTAAATTCGCAAGCGCAGGTTCTTGAGCTTCAGCTGTTCCACCTTTTTGCAATTCATGGATGATATCTTCTGTACTCATACTCTTTTGCAAATTGTAATAGCCAGACTTCAAATCCGAATAATTTTTATATTTCGCATAAAAAGCAAAAATCACTCCGTGTTTAATCAAGCCAGACTTTTCAAGAGTTGAACCAATTGTTTGAACATTGGCTCCTTCTGGGATTTGCACTGTCACATATTGTTTAGATGAAGCATCCACAGGCTGTAAAGATGACTGAACATACTGATAACCGAAGTAACCACCTGCTGAAATCAAACCTAGGAAAATGAGTAGAGAAATGAAGAAGGCCTTAAATCCTGATTTTTTCTTCTTGGTTGACTTAACCGTCTCACGACGGCTACGACGTGGAGTTGCAGGCATTTCTTCTACAACTTTCTTTTCCTCTACTGGTTTTGAAGTAGGAACTTCTCTTTTTACCTCTCTCTGAGCTTCTGTCTTATAAGAAACAGCTACTCTAGTTGGGATTTCATTAAATTCCTTTTCTACTTTTCTAGGACTAACAGGTCCTGGAGTTGGTCTTGATACTCCCTCCGCTGATGGAGTAGAAGGTCCTTCTTGACTCGGATGACTAGGAGCAAGTGGAGCTTGTCTTACAGCCTCTTCTGCGGTAGAAGAAGGCACATCTTGACTTGGATGACTTGGAACACCAGGAGTTTCTCTTTGAATCTCATCTGCTGGAGAAGCTGGTACATCTTGACTTGGGTGAGTAGGCACGGTAGGAGCTTTTCTCATAATCTCCTCTACAGCTGACAGAGAATCTTCCATTAGCTCTTCTATCGACTGGTCATTTTTAGAAGAAAATTGGGGTTTTATTGAAGCTAAATCAACTTCCTCCTGATCTTCTTCATGTTTTTTAACTCGTTCTAAATCTCGTAAAATCTGCTCTTTAAAGCTTAATTTTTCTTCTTCTCTTGACTTTTCACTCAAAAGTTTTTCCTCCTCGTTGACAATCCATAATATTATATCTTAAAAGTCTAGGAAAAGCAACCTATGATGCCTTGTCTTGCCTATTTTTTAGCTTCCCAGACCATATCATACCAAGTTTCCCCTGCAAAGGTTGACTGGGACAAGCCTTCATTGACAAATCCATGCTTTTCATAGTAGGCGATGAGATAGTCATGACAGGTTAGGTTAATACCTTCTCTCTCATCTTCAAGAGCAACTTCTTTCAAAGCTGTTAGCAATTTCTTACCTAGTCCGAGGCCCTGTGCTTCCTTGGCAATAGAGAGACATGTCACAGAGATATAGCCACCAGTCTCATGAC
Source organism: Streptococcus mitis (assembly GCF_946190115.1). Classification (GTDB taxonomy): domain Bacteria; phylum Bacillota; class Bacilli; order Lactobacillales; family Streptococcaceae; genus Streptococcus; species Streptococcus mitis_CO. The sequence goes on from NZ_CAMHZG010000016.1 coordinate 14,044, forward strand.
TATAGTCTTTTATGTCTTCTGTAAAAGACTGGTCTTGCAGATGCCGGTGAGGGGCAACTGGCCCTTCTATATACCCCATGATTCTGCCTTCTTTTTCTGCAACCAGAAACGAGGTCTGAATTTCTCGCAAATGTGCCTCAAAAACAGAGTGAGGGATGGCTTCTTCAACCGAGAAATTTTCTAGTTCAATCTCGACAATCCGATCCAAATCTTCTAATTTTGCTTGTCTGATTTTCATTGTACCTCCAGATAAAAGGGATTAAACCAAATCATACTATAGCCCTGGCTAGTTACATAAAGGGAGGTTTCTTCATCAATAAAACCGTTCATTTCAAAATAGGAAAGCAGCTCATCAGGACTCTCCAAACGAATCCCCTTGTAATCCAGCTCAACTGCCACCTCTTTCAAGGCTGCAAGAAGAAGTGTTCCCAAGCCCTGTCTCTGATGGTCAGCCTCAATGACTAAAGAATGTACTTTTAGACATTGCGGATTGTCTGACTGGGGACTTGATAAAATATAGCCTAACAGTTGATTTTCATCCCTAGCTAGAAGAAAGGTATCCGCACACTTACGGATACTTTCTTCTAAAATATGGAAAGTCAGCTGCTTTTCAGCTGGAAAAGACGAGGTCTGAATCGCCTCTATCTCAGCCAAATCAGACTTATTTGCCTGAATGATCTTAATTGGAATTTCCATGGGAACATCCTACTGAACATTGCTTGTCAAGTTAGACAAGAGACGCTCAAATGAGTATTCATAGGTTTGGATGTCTCCTGCTCCCATAAAGACATAGACAGCATTGTCATGGTCAAGGAGTGGAGAAACATTTTCAACAGTAATGACTTGGTGTTTTTTGTTGATTTTTTGGGCTAGGTCTTCAACCTTAACATCTCCATGGTCCACCTCACGAGCAGAACCATAGATTTGTGCTAGGTAAACAGCATCTGCTTGGTTCAAAGCGTGAGCAAATTCGTCCAACAAGGCAATGGTTCTTGTAAAGGTATGCGGTTGGAAGACTGCTACAATTTCCTTGCTTGGGTATTTCTGACGAGCCGCATCCAAGGTCGCAATAATTTCTGTTGGATGGTGGGCAAAGTCATCGATAATCACTGTGTCATTGACAATTTTCTCAGTGAAACGACGCTTAACACCGGCAAATGTTTTCAAGTGTTCACGCACCAAGTTCAAATCAAATCCTGCTGTGTAAAGAAGACCAATAACGGCTGTCGCATTCATGATATTGTGACGACCAAAGGTTGGAATGTGGAATTGCCCTAATTCTTGTCCACGGAAGTGAACCGTGAAGGTTGAACCAGTTGTTGAACGAAGAAGTTCACTAGCTACAAAGTCATTACCTTCTGCTTCAAAACCATAATAATAAATTGGAGCATCAGACGTAATCTTACGCAATTCTGCATCTTCACCATAGACAAAAAGACCCTTGGTAATTTGTTTAGCATAGTCGTTAAAAGCATTGAAAACATCCTCTAGACTTGTGAAATAGTCTGGATGGTCAAAGTCAATGTTGGTGATAATAGAGTATTCTGGGTGGTAAGGCATAAAGTGACGCTCATATTCGTCAGATTCAAAGACAAAATATTTGGCATTGGCCGAACCACGACCTGTCCCATCTCCAATCAAGAAGCTGGTGTCTGTGATGTGAGACAAGACGTGAGACAACATACCTGTCGTTGAAGTTTTTCCATGCGCTCCTGCTACTCCCATGCTAACAAAGTCACGCATAAAGCTACCTAGGAACTCATGGTAACGTTTGTAGCTGATACCATTTTGGTCCGCATAGGCAATTTCGACGTTGTTATCTGGACGAAAGGCATTTCCAGCGATAATTTCCATATCACCGTCTAGGTTCTTTTCATCAAAAGGAAGAATAGTAATTCCTGCCTGCTCAAGACCACGTTGAGTAAAGTAGTATTTTTCAACATCTGATCCCTGTACCTTGTGCCCCATCTGGTGCAACATCAAGGCCAAGGCACTCATCCCTGATCCCTTAATTCCGATAAAATGATATGTCTTTGGCATGTTTTCTCCCCTATTCTGTAATTCTGGTCAGATTCAACTCTTGGGCAACCCGACGTTCTTGTTCTGTTTGTTTACTTTTTTTATTGTAGATTTGGCTCTTCTTTAGAAAATCATAGTTGTTTTTCTTTGGAGCAGGTGCTGACACTTCTTCATTCTTGGTAGGGATAGAATGAACTTCTTCCGCCAAGATGTAATGAGACTGAGTCAATTTTTGGCTATATTTGACAAATTCACCAGGATTTTCCTTTTGGAAAGGCGCTGTCGGTTGGTTACCCTGTCTAACAAGGCCTGATTTAGAATGACGTCTCGTACGGCTGAAATCCTGAGTTAGATAGTTAGCAGAACGTTTCTTTTTCAAGTCTGCACGCGCTTCTTCACGCGCCACCTCTGCATAACTCTTTCCTTCTTTTTTAACCCCTAAAGGAGCTTTTTTAGGTTTCTCGACTTGCTTTTCAATCGGTTTGACTGGTGTTTCTTCAGCAATAGGAGCCCATTCTAAATAATTTTTATCTCGATACTCACCCTTGATATTACTGATCAGATCAGACTCATCATACAAGTTCATGACTGGCATTTCAGTCAACATGACCTCGTCATCTGACACCAATGGAAATCGTTCTTGTTTCATTTTCTATTTCCTTTCAACACTTCATTATAGCGTATTGTCTTGATTTTTCAAGTGCTGGCTTCAGAAATTCCCAAAATTTCTCTAATTTCTGCTAGGCTGAGACTGCCACGTGACTCTGTTCCATCCAATACTTGTGACACCAGATGTTTCTTTTGTTCTTGGAGTTCCTGAATTTTTTCTTCAATGGTTCCCCTGGTCACTAAGCGATAAACCTCAACCGTTTCTTCCTGACCCATCCGATGGGCACGGCCAATAGCTTGCGCTTCCACCGCAGGATTCCACCAAAGGTCAACCAAGATAACCGTATCAGCACCTGTTAGGTTCAGACCAACCCCACCAGCCTTAAGAGAAATCAGAAAGGCATCTCTTTCTCCTTGGTTAAAGGCCTTGGTCATGTCTTGTCTTTCCTTGGCTGGGGTTGAACCCGTAATTTTAAAGGAAGTCAAGCCCAAGTCTGGCAATTCTTGTTCAATTTCCTCCAACATTCCCTTGAACTGCGAGAAAATCAAGACACGGTGTCCGCCGTCTACCACCTGTACCAGCAGGTCTCGGAGACTATCCAGTTTGCCACTGGCTCCCTGATAATCTTCCATAAAGAGGGCAGGAGTGTCACAGATTTGGCGCAAGCGCATCAGACCAGACAAGATTTCCACACGACTTCGCTGGAATTCCTGGTCTGAAACTTGAGCCAATCTATCTCTCATCTGTTGCAACTGGGCTAGATAGATAGCCTTTTGCTGGTCTTCCAGTTCATTCTTATAAACCACTTCGATTAAGTCTGGTAATTCAGTCAGAACTTCTTCTTTCTTGCGCCTCATAACGAAAGGCTTGATAAACTGAGCCACGCGTTCAGCTGGCAATTTCATAAATTCTTTCTTGCTTGGCAGAAGTCCTGGCATGACGATTTGGAAAATAGACCACAGCTCACCCAGATGGTTTTCAATAGGAGTTCCTGACAAGGCAAAGACCGACGGCACCACAAATTGTCTCAAGGTCTGGGCAATCTTGGTCTGGGCGTTTTTCATGACCTGAGCTTCATCTAAGAAAAGGAAGTCAAAGGCCATCCCTTGATAAAGCTCACTGTCCTGACGGAAGGTAGCATAACTCGTCACATAGATTTGATGGCTCTCAGCAAGAATCTCTTCACGACTAGCTTTCAAACCATGAACAACAGCCACATCCAACTGTGGAGCAAATTTCTGAAATTCATCTGCCCAGTTGTAAATCAAACCAGATGGAGCGAGAATCAAAACCCGACTTTCTTTTGTCACTTGACTGGTCAAAAAAGCAATGGTCTGCAGGGTTTTACCCAATCCCATATCATCAGCCAAAATCCCACCAAAACCATAATGATGGAGCATTTGCAGCCAGCCGATTCCCTTTTCCTGATAATCTCGCAAATCAGCCTGAACCTGAGTTGCTTGTCTAGGGAAGTCCTCTGGATGCGTCAAATCATGAGCCAGATTCTGGAATTCTTGTGAAAAAGAAACACGGTCTCGCCCTTCAAAGAGATGAGCTAAACTGTAGGCCAAGGATTTCCGAGCCTGCAAGGCACCATCTTTTAATTCAAACTGCCCCAGTTCCTGTAGATTTTGGCGAATTTTCTTGGTTTCTTCATCGAAAAAGTAGACTCGATTGGACGAATCAATGTAAAAATCTTGATTGGCAACCAAGGCCTGCATGGCTTGATCAATTTCCTCTTGGGCAATATCTTGAAAATCAAATTGGATTTCCAAGAGACCTCCCTTGGAAGCAATCTGCACTTGCGAGCTTGCTAGACTATAAATTTCTTCTAGCTTGTCTGATAGGTCAACATTCCCGAGTTTTTCAAATACTGGAATGATTTCATGGAAGAAATGATAGATAGACTCCGCTTTTAGGGCCTGTCGCCAAGATTGAAAATCTGCTTCAAAGCCCGCAGTCAAACAGACTTGGAAAATTCTTTCTTCTAAGTCAGCGTCACTTGAAAATGGCAATTCTTCTAGCTCTTGTCGGCTTGATACCTGCCTATCCCCATAATCAAACTGAATTTCTAAACGAATCCGATTATCTTCTTCCCTGTCAAAGTAAAAAGAGGGCGCAAAAGTTTTGATTTGTAACCGTTCTGGAGCTGAAACGGTCCCCATTTGGTTAAAAAGAGTTAAACAAGAAGCTAACTTATCTCGGTCACTGCTATCAAATTGCAGGTATTTCTTTCCTTGTTGATCCACAGGCAGCGCTTTGATTTCCTTGAGAAGACGCATCTGCTGGTCTGTTAGAAAACAAACCTGACCTTTATGGAAAAGCACAGCTCCCTGATAAAAGACATTGACCCTTGGGCTCTCACTGATTTCCATTTCAAAATAATCCGAGTATTCTGTTACTGTAAAGGCAAAGAGATTGGCATCAGCATGTATATCCTGAAAAAGCAGAGTCTGGTAGCTATCCACTTGATGGTCAAATTGAAAATGGGGCAAGGTCATCAATAAATTCACACCCTGCTCAAAAAAAGTCAGAGGGAAAAAGAGGTGCCGACCTTGGTTTTGGAAAAAGAGGTCTGGAGCCTGTCCTTCCTCCATCAGTCCTCGCAAGAAAGTCAGAAGTTCTTGACTGGCCTCATCAAAGGCTTCCCAAGAAAGAGACTCCTCATAAATCTTGCCAATCATATAAGACTTTCTCTGCTCGACAATTCTTAAAAAGAGTGGAATATCCCGAATGACGTAGTATTTTTGGCTATTGATTTGGCCGATTCTCAGGGTCCACAAGATATGATTGGTTCCTGCTTCCACTTGCCCCACAGCCGATAATTCATAGGCACGTTCTGATTTTGGAGACAAGATTCGGTCCAAAAATTTGCCACCCAAGGTCACCTTGGTTTCAACAGCCTCTTTTTCTTCATGACCTTCTTCCAGACTTTGCAAGATTTCCTGACCACGCTCATCATTTTTCAGAAAATGCTCTAGCGCTGCCAAATGCACACAGTAGCCCCTCTTTTGGAAAAAATCGCAGGCACAAAAAACCAAATCATCCTCTAAACTATAGCGCAGTTCTTCTTCTGCAACGCGAGCGTAGAGCCGATTGTTCTTTTCCTTGATAATGTCAACCTTACCAGTTTCATAAAGGGCAACGCCTTCGATACGGACTTTCCCCGGAATCAATTTAGCCATATTTTTACCTTTACCTTATCTTTTTATTATACCATATTTTCCCCTATGAAAATAGCCTTCTAAGGATACTTTTCTCCTAGAAGGCTGGATTTTTAACGTTTGGCAAAAGTCGTCACAATCCGCTGACAAACTTCTTGCAACAGGGATTTAGGCATGGCTACATTGAGACGGGCATGGAGACTTCCTTCCTCTCCAAAATCCAAACCACGGTTAAGGATAACCTTGGCTTCATTTCTCAAAAGCTCTTGCAATCTTTCATCAGTCAGGTCATAGGCTGAAAAATCAAGCCAAATCAAGTAGGTTCCTTGCGGTTTCATGACCTTGATTTTAGTCTCTTTTCCAAATAAATCCACCACATAATTGATGTGGTCTTCAAAGACTTGCTTGAGTTCCTCTAGCCAACCCTTCCCATAGCGATAGGCAGCTTCTGTCGCCAAATAACCCAAACCTGAAATTTCATGCTGATTATTAGCCAACTGACGTTTCTGGTAAGCCAGTCTCAACTTAGGATTTTCAATGACTGCATAGGAATTTTTTGTCCCAGCGATATTAAAGGTTTTAGTGGCACTGGTCAATACGATAGCAAATTCTTTAAAGTCAGGGTTGACAGTATTGAAGGAATGATGCTTGTGACCAAAGAGGGCCAAATCTTGGTGAATCTCATCAGAAACCAAGAAAACACCGTGTTTTTGGCAGAGTTGGCCAATCTTCTCCAACACTTCCTTTTCCCAAACACGTCCACCAGGATTGTGAGGATTGCAGAGAATATAAAGTTTGACATCCTCTTCCACCAAATCCTTTTCAAGTCGGTCAAAGTCAATCTCAAACAGACCATCCTTTTCCACCAAAGAATTGGTAATCAATCTACGGTTGTTCAACTTGACACTGCGAGCAAAGGGTGGATAGACAGGTGTGTTAATCAGAACCGCTTCGCCTTCTTTTGTGAAAGCTTGAATAGCTGTTGAGATAGCTGGTACCACACCCTCGATAAAGACAAGAGCCTCTTTGTCAAAGTGGTAACCGTGTTGTGTGGCTTCCCACTTTTGAACTTCCTTAATTAACTCTTCACTGGCATAGGTATATCCATAAACCAATTGATCAGCGTAAGTCTGCACGGCTTGGCGGATTTCAGGCAAGACTACAAAGTCCATATCCGCTATCCAAGCTGGTAGGACTTCACTATCCGTTTCTGCTTCTTTCCATTTATAGGTATGATGCCCTAAACGATTGGGCAGGCTTGTAAAATCATATTTTCCCATCTTTGTCTTATCCTTCCAAGGCTTGGCGCAAATCTGCAATCAAATCTCTAGCATCCTCAATCCCAATAGACAAACGCAAGAGGTCATCTGTCAAACCATAAGAATGGCGTACTTCTGCTGGAATATCTGCATGAGTTTGCGTCGTTGGATAAGTAATAAGACTCTCTACTCCACCCAAACTTTCCGCAAAAGAGAAGACCTTGAGGCTGTTCAAAATGTGAGGAATGCGTGTTTCATCCGCTACTTTAAAGGAAATCATCCCCCCACGACCCGTATAGAGAACTTCCTTAACTGCTGGAGAATCCTTCAAAAAGGCAACCACTTCTTGGGCGTTAGCTGTTGAGCGCTCCATACGAAGAGACAAGGTCTTGAGACCACGAATCAATTGATAACTGTCAAACGGAGACAAGACTGCCCCTGTCGTATTGAGATTGTAGAAAAGCTTTTCGTATAGTTCTACACTATTGGTCACAACAACTCCAGCCAAGACATCATTGTGGCCTGCTAGATACTTGGTTGCTGAATGGAGAACGATATCTGCTCCATCTTCAATCGGACGTTGGTAGATAGGGCTGTAGAAGGTATTGTCCACCACCACTTTGGCACCCTTAGCATGAGCTAATTTTGCTAGTTTTTCGATATCAAATTCCAACATCAAGGGATTGGTTGGTGTTTCGATATAGAGAACATCTACGTCCTTTTCTAACTCGGCAATCAACTCTTCTTCTGTATTGGCATAGGTAAAATGGAAACGGCCTTCCTGTTCCACTTGGTTGAACCAGCGGAAAGAACCACCGTAAAGGTCACGGACAGCCAAGACCTTACTTCCTACTGGAAAAACGCTAAAGGCCAATACAATAGCTGACATCCCTGAGCTAGTCGCTAGGGCATAGTCTGCCGACTCAATAGCCGCCAAGACTTCTTCCGCCTTACTACGAGTTGGGTTTTTAGTACGCGTATAGTCAAATCCAGTAGATTGACCAAACTCTGGATGCTGATAGGTCGTTGAAAAATGAAGCGGTGTCACCAATGCACCTGTCGCTTCATCTGATTTGATACCCGCCTGGGCTAAAATTGTGTTAATGTGTAATTCCTTGCTCATACAATACCTCCAAATCTATAGTAACTATTGTACCACTTATTTTCATCAACTCATTTTCTTCTTTTCAAGAGCTAGTTATAGTTTTAAACTATAGACTTATCGAGTAAAGCCAAAAAAAGAATCCAGAAAAGCTTCCAGATTCTTTTGTGACGATGATTGCTAAAGTTTACTGTGAACGAAAGAAATCGTGTTGGGCTAAATAGTCATAATGCTCTTTGTTAAATTGATATTGGCCCACATGCTGACTAACCTGACCGACATCCACGGAAAAAATGTAGTTTTCATTTTGATAATGCCAGTTCAGCCTAACTGTATTCAAGACTGTCTTATAAGTAAAATCTTGAACTTGATTCCAAGGCATCTCTACGACTTGATTAGAGCGATTTTCAGTTATATCACTGATGTCCATCAAGTAGATTCCCTTAGGTGTGAATACCAGAATCTTAGGCTTCACACTTGACTGAACATAGTAGGAACCACCTATAATGAAAAAATCAATAAAGGATTTCAACCATGTCTTTTTCTTGAAAGCCATCAGAAAATTCTTTTGCCCTTCAATGCGACAAGTTGAAAGAAATGATTCAATCTGTTTTTCTGTTGCAAACTCCATAATAGCGCCCATGATGTTACCTCCATAACGATTAGTAAATAGGCAGATAAGAATTCTTCACATTAAAGAAGAACCTATCATTTGTTGCGTTTTATCTTACTTTTTCAGTAGACGGCATCCCTCCCATAAAATCAATTTAATATATGTATCTTCAATTAGCTATAAAAGACCTTCGAAAATAGCTTCTCGCATTTTTTGTTATATTTATTATATCATAAACCTGGTAAACAATTTAAAAATGTAAGAACTTTTCTTCCAAATTTAACATCATTCTATGAAAAAACGACAGTTTCTTTCGAAACCATCGTTTTTCTTGAAAAATCCTTATTTGACATGTTTTGCCAATTCTTCTTGGGCTTTTTTATTGGATTCTTCTTTTTCTTTCAACCATTTTTCTTTGGCTTTTTCATATTCGTCTTTTGTGACTGTCTTATCTTGCAACTTGAGATACTTGTATGATTCTACACCCTTATTTCCAGCTTGTGAGAATGGTGCAGAGAATGGAACTGTCTTTCTCAAGCTAGGGGTTCCACCAAGGGAAACATTTGGAATTGCAAGGGCACTATCAACGAGCCAAGCTTGAACTTCAGCATATTTTTCATAACGTTTAGCTGGATCTTGTTCCTTGTTAGCTTCTTCCAGCATTTGAGTATAGACATCCAGCCCAACAGCCTTGACCTTGTCATTGGCTTCACCTGGCTCTATACCAAGGTGTTGCAACATACCCCCATTATTCACATTTAGGATATCAAGATAGCTTGATGGATCCAAGTAGTCCGCACTCCAACCACCATTATAAATATCAAAATCCATTTGAGCTGCAGTTTGAGCTAGGTAGCTAGAGTTCTCAAAGTCATCTGTTTTTAACTGTTGAATATCGATAACCACATTCTCAGCTCCTAGAACAGATTCGATGGATTGTTTCAAAGAACTTGTTTCTTGAACACCTTTTTTATCAACTTGGTCAACTGATATATCCAAGTGGATAGGGAATTGGACTCCTTTGGCTTCTAGTTCTTTCTTGGCTTCTGCAAATTTAGCCTTGGCCTTATCTGGGTTATAGTATGGGTCTTGGGCATCAGCAAAATTAATTCCTTGCCATTCCTTACCATAGTTGACCATCTTTTCTGAGACAACATCGCCAAAGTCTTTTCCGTTGATGCTTACAAATGTTGGAGGTACAACCAGATTACGAATAATCTTCGTTGCTCCGTCCTCCCCTTGAGATTGAGCTCCATATGCTGTTCGATTATAGGCATAGTTGAAGGCTTGTCGGAAGTTTTTATTCAAAACTGCTTCTTGGGTTGATTTCTTTTCGATATCTGAGGATTTAGAAGTAAAGTTATAAGATTTTCTATCCAAGTTAAAGTTCAAGTAATAAGAAGTTGCAGTTTGCATACTATAGATAATGTTATCCTTGTTCTTCTCTTTAATTCCTTCAAAGCTTGAACTATTTGGATAAAGTCGAGCATAGCTATAGGCCCCTTCCACAAAGTTACGAGCCAGTGCATCATCGTCACTACCATCATAATAGGCCAATTTCACATCATCTACAAAGACATTTTTAGCATCCCAGTAGTTAGGATTTTTCTTGAATTCGATGACAGATTTTGAAACTAAAGATTTCATCAAGAAAGGTCCATTGTACAAAATGCTAGATGGGTCTACCTTCCCAAAATCATCCCCTTTTGATTTCAAGAAATCAGCGTTAACTGGGAAGAGAATAGTTGACGTTGTTTTTGAGTTCCAGTAGGGTTCTGGTCGTGTCAAGGTATATTGAACAGTTTGGTCATCAAGAGCCTTGACTCCCACAGTTGAAAAGTCGCTTGTTTTACCGTTAATATAGTCATCCAAACCTGCAACAGATTCTTGCACCAAGTACAAGGCTTCTGATTTTTTATCAGCAGCGTACTTCAGCCCAGTGACAAAATCTTGGGCAGTTACTGGGGCATATTCTTCACCTTCAGAGGTATACCACTTAGCATCTTTACGCAGTTTGTAGGTATAGGTCAAACCGTCTTGAGAAACACTCCAATCCTCTGCCAAAGATGGAACATAATTCCCATATTGGTCATTTTCCATGAGACCATCTACTAGATTAGTCACAATATCATTGGTTGTTGCACGATTTTCTGCTAGATAGTTCAAACTAGATGGATCACTTGAATAAACATAATTATATGTTTTTGACCCTGTGCTAGAATTCCCACACGCGCTTAATAAAATACCTGCGCTTAACACGATACCTGCAAGTGTTGCATACTTGGCCTTAGACTTTTTCATCTCCAGAACCTCCTGATTTAAATATTTGTTTTATTATACAAACTAACTACTTTTTAGTCAAGTGTTTTTTGACATAAAATTCAATTACTTTCGTTATTTATTCTCTGTTTTACATTTTATATCCAATTCAAACAATAAAAAATGAATAAGAGAGTGATTTGGTTTTTAAAAAACTCAACTTATTCATTTTATTTATAAATTATTTTTTAAGAAATTTTTAATTTTGCTCGCAGGCGATCTGCTTGTGCTTTTCCAATCACCTTATCCAATAAACGAGTACGGAGACTCATGACCCCGTATACTCCTCCACCCATGGCACCGACAAGGGCTACATAAAGGAAGCTCCACAAACGTCCACTTGGTTGGAATACAAATCCTAAAATCCACTGGATGGCACCGACACCGATGAACATAACAAGGGTCAACAAACTGATTAAAATGGTTCGTTTCAAAATCACCTTGCGCTTAACACCAGTTACCTTACAAATATCCCGATACATCAAGACGTTAGGAATGATGAGCCCAATGGTTGTAGAAATCAAAGGACCATAACTGTGGAAGAGGGCGATGGTAGGTATTTGCAAGACCAGCTTGGCAATGGAACCATAGATAAAATAGAGAACTGCCTTGCGGTTGCGGAACATGGCCTGAAGCATTGGAGACAAGACCATGTACAAGCCTAAAATAGTAGACTGCAAAACTGCAAAGACAAACAAGCCCATGGCCAAACTATCTGGCTTCCCATAAAAGACTGTGTAGAGGGGTTCTCCTACCATGACCACTCCAACTGTTGCTGGTATCAGGAATACGAAAAGCATGGTAATGCTGTCCTGAACAAGACGAGAAGCTGCCTTCAAGTCTCCCTTGACATAGTTTTCAGTCAAAAGTGGCAAACCGACACCCCCAATTGAAACCCCTACAGAAATCAAAATCATCGTGATTTTATTAGGATTGGCTGAGAAATAAGAAAACATGACAACCAAGTCTTCATTACTATAATTAGTAAACCAACTCATACTATTGATAAAGGTCATCTGGTCCAGAATCTGAAACAGCTGGATAGCAGACCCAGTCAGGATAAAAGGAATGGCTTCCTTAATGGTATCGATCAAGAGACTCTTGCTATTAATCTTATCCCTCGTTTCAAAGACTCTTTTGAGTAACCCTTCTTGAGCAAGGAAATAAATCAAAACTCCAAAACTGGCTACCATGCCGACAAAGGCCGCAAAGGTCGATTGGGTAACAGCTGCTAGGTAATCTCCTGAACCGAGCTTCATAATGATAAAGGTTGCTAAGAGCATCCAGATAACACGAATGACCTGCTCAGCAATTTGACTCATGGCATAAGGTTTGAGGTTATTCATCCCTTGGAAAAATCCTCGAATAACACTCATAGATGGGAAAATCAAGACTCCCCAAGCCAAGCTTTGCATGATTGGGATCAAGTCTTTACCCACGCCAGACAAGTCTGCTAGCCAAGGAGCAAAGACATACAAGACTAAAGCAAAAACGAGGCCAAGTCCTGTCATAAATCCTAGAAAGCTTCTAATCAGGGCAAAGCTATGCTCTTCTTCTCGCATGGTATTATACTTGGCAACTTGCTTGGCCACCGCAACTGGAATCCCTGCTGTTGAAACCAGCAAGAACCAAGCATAGATATTGTAACCCATGGTAAAGAGACCATTGGCCGTAGCCGCATAAGATCCCATCCAGATGTACCAAGGGATAATATAGATGGCCCCAAGCAGGCGACTGATAAAGTTACTAGCCGTTAACCAAGCAGTCCCCCGTAACATCTGGGCCTGCTGGTGATTGTTTTCGTGCGACATAGATTCCTCATTCAATTTTGATAACTAGGAAAAAGTTCCTTATCTTCCATTATAAACTTTTCCTTGTTACTTGTAAATTTGCGACTTTCGGTTTACAATAGAAAGTATGATTAAGATTGAAACCGTATTAGATATATTAAAGAAAGATGGTCTCTTCCGTGAGATTATCGACCAAGGACACTATCACTACAACTACAGCCATGTCGTATTTGACACCATCTGCTATGACAGTCGCAAGGCCAAAGAAAAGAGTCTCTTTTTCGTTAAAGGTGCTGCCTTTAAGAAGGAATTTCTGATTTCTGCCATCTCTCAAGGCCTCGGTTGGTATGTGGCTGAAAAGGACTATGAAGTTGGTATTCCTGCCATCATCGTTAGTGATATCAAGAAAGCCATGAGTTTGATTGCTATGGAATTTTATGGAAATCCACAGAAAAAACTCAAACTTCTTGCCTTTACTGGTACTAAGGGTAAGACAACAGCAGCCTACTTCGCCTACAACATCTTATCTCAAGGGCACCGACCTGCTATGCTCTCGACTATGAATACAACTCTAGATGGCAAGACTTTCTTTAAGTCTGCATTGACAACTCCTGAGAGTATTGACCTTTTTGATATGATGCATCAAGCTGTGCAAAATGACCGTACTCACCTCATCATGGAAGTCTCCAGTCAAGCCTATCTGGTCAAACGTGTCTATGGTCTAACCTTTGATGTGGGAGTTTTCCTCAATATCAGCCCCGACCATATCGGCCCGATTGAACACCCTAGCTTTGAAGACTACTTCTACCACAAGCGTCTCTTGATGGAAAATAGCCGATCAGTCATCGTTAACAGTGACATGGACCACTTTTCTGTCTTGAAAGAACAAGTGGCAGATCAAGACCATGATTTCTATGGTAGCCAATCAAATAATCAAATCGAGAATTCCAAAGCCTTTAGCTTTTCAGCTAGTGGGAAACTGGCTGGTGATTATGATATCCAACTGATTGGTCACTTCAACCAAGAAAATGCCGTTGCTGCTGGACTTGCTTGCCTCTGTCTCGGAGCTAATCTTGAGGAGATCAAAAAAGGAATTGCTGCAACCCGCGTTCCTGGTCGTATGGAAGTCCTCACTCAGAAAAATGGAGCCAAGGTCTTCATCGACTATGCCCACAATGGTGATAGTCTCAAAAAACTCATCAATGTGGTTGAAACTCATCAAACTGGAAAAATTGCTCTGGTTCTGGGTTCGACAGGAAATAAAGGAGAAAGCCGTCGTAAGGACTTTGGCCTCCTCCTTAATCAACATCCTGAGATTCAAGTCTTTCTGACTGCTGATGACCCCAACTACGAAAACCCAATGGCCATTGCGGATGAAATTAGTAGCTATATCGATCATCCTGTTGAAAAAATTGCGGATCGCCAAGAAGCCATCAAGGCAGCTATGGCTATCACAAATCACGAATTAGATGCAGTTATTATCGCCGGTAAGGGTGCCGATTGCTACCAAATCGTCCAAGGCAAGAAAGAAGCCTATCCTGGAGATGCAGCCGTCGCAGAAAATTATTTATAAGATAGTAAAAAATCAAGGGAAATGGAACCCTTGATTTTTTCTATTTTTATTTAAAAGCGTTTTTCAAACCTTCAACGGCACCTTCTACAGCACCTTTAGCGTCTTCTACAACGTCTTTTGCCTTAGCAACTGTTTTTTCAACAGCGCCTTCAAGTTCTGTCTTGCTATCCCCAGTAACTTTACCAAATCCTTCTTTGATAGCGCCTGTTGCTTGTTCCAATTTGTTTTCAAGTGACATATGATTGTCTCCTTTAGTTTATTCCGATATGTGTTACCGGTTACATATAGTTTATACCGAATACTAAGGAAAGTCAAACAATGTGCTCAGAAACAAGAAATCACGCCAAGTAGAAAGTTAATCTGTCCTTATCAAAATCGATAGCCAACTCATACTTTCCATCTTCATTTTGAACAATATAACCTAGTACAACTAAACTGTCCACAAAGATATCACGGCGTTTCTGCATAAGCTGGTCTTTTTTGAGAAATTTCAACAAAAAAGTCGTCATATATTTGAGAGCATACTCAGGATTAACATCACCCAAAATGTCATAAAGTTCCTGCTGTTTTTCTGTCAAAGGATACTGATGTTTGACCTTGTAGAAATAATTAGACAATGTCATTTTTGTTCTCGCAAAGTCTGTCTTTTCAACTAAAATAGCTGCATTGGTTTGATTTCGTAATTCCGTCTCAAAAATCTGCTCTAACAAGGCTTGATAGGCCGGACTATCTTCGCTGACAAAAATCTCTTGATCCAGTTCGAGACTATCGAGTGATTCAAGCATAGGAAGATTAAGATAATAACGCTTATTTTCCCGTAGAATCAAGCCAGCCTTTATATACTCTTCCATGAGTTTATCAACTGCAACATCTGGAAATTGAGCCTTGATTTCCCGTAAAATCACATCCTCATGCTGGTCCAGATAGCGGATCAATTCTCTAAAAAATGGCTGTCTCGTCAAACGAGATGGATTAAAAATCTGAATCATGAAGATTCCTTTCTTTACATTCTAACATAGGCGATGCTGCCAACTGACTAGGATTGGTCCCCGGCTGGTTCAAAGGAACAGGCAGACCTAGTTCTCTGTAATACTCCCTCCAAAAATCACTAATCTCCTGTTCCCCATCCCCAAATTTCATGGGAATAGTTTCAAAAATGGGGAGAATTTCTGCCATGTACTGGGAACAGTAGAAACCAACTCCATCTGGATAGAAAGAAGCATTATAAGGAGCTCCCAGATGTTTGCAAGCTTTTTCCTTCACAGACTGGATATCCATTTCTGGGTAGACATAGAGGTCGTACAAGTGATTGGACTCAAAGAAGTCTGCCGGTTCTTGACAGACAACACCAGCCTGTCCACTAGCGTGGTAAATCATCCCATCCAAATAAATGGCAACATGGTTATAGTTGCCTGTGGAAGTCTGGATGGCCTGTCCCGTGTCCGACTCATCTCTCACAAAATCATACTCTTCGAAAATTAAATTCAAACCACGTCAGCGTCGCCTTACCGTACTCAAGTACAGCTTGCGGCTAGCTTCCTAGTTTGCTCTTTGATTTTCATTGAGTATCAAATAGCCATTTTCTAACATGCTTCTCTCCTAGAAAAAAAGGAGCTGAAACTCCTTTCGATATAAGGCAAACTAGCCTTTCCTAATTTGAATTGATACTCAAAATTTTAAGCATTAAAGCTTTCAGTCAATTGAGGTACCACTTGTTTCTTACGTGAAACGGCACCAGCAAGGAAGGCATGATTGTTTTCAAGTTTGAAGTTGAAGGCTGCTTCAACCTTGTCCATATTGGCACCAAGTGCTAGGATTTCTGAGTTTGAGTTGACGATATCTGTAATCATCAAGACAAAGTCAGAGTAACCGTTTGCTGCGTTAGCAGCTTGCATTGCAGCTTCGATTTCTGCTTGGCGTTCCAAAACTTCAGCGATGTCAACTGTGTTTACTTGGGCAACACGGACATTATTTCCGTTCAATTCAAAAGTTTTAGCATCGATATCAATCAATTCTTCAGCAGATTTGCTGGCCAAGTTTGTACCAGCTTTCAACATTGCCAAACCATATTCCTCCAAGTTGACACCAGCCAATTCAGCCAATTCAGGAGCAATGACTGTATCTGTTGGGTGTGTTGTTGGTGATTTCAAAAGAAGAGTATCTGAAATCAAACCTGAAAGCATCAAACCAGCAATCTCTTTAGGCACAGCCACACCATGTTCTTTGAACATACGGTAAACGATTGAAGACGCTGAACCAACTGGCTCCAAACGCATGTAGAGTGGGCTTGCAGTTTCAAAGTTAGCCACACGGTGATGGTCTACAACACCATAAACTTCTACTTCAGCGATATCTGATACAGATTGTTGGAATTCATTGTGGTCAGTCAGGATAACTTGCTCTGCGCCTTCTGCTTTGGCAGAAGTGATAACACGCGGTGCTTCTACACCAAAATAGTTCAAGACAAAGGCTGTTTCTTCATTTGGAGTTCCAAGGGCAACAGCTTCCGTATCCAAACCGTAAGCTTCTTTTGCAAGGTAGGCAAAGGCTACAGATGACCCGATGGCATCTGAGTCTGGATTTTGGTGACCAAATACTAGAATCTTAGACATGATAATACCTCATTTTGTTTATTCTCTTTATTGTAGCATTTTTTTCACTTTTTGACAAAAGTAAGAGGAGTCAAATGACTCCCCGCCACTCTTCAAAATAACTGATACTCTTCGAAAATCTCTTCAAAACACGTCAGCTCTATCTGCAACCTCAAAGCAGTGCTTTGAGCAACCTACGGCTAGCTTCCTAGTTTTCTCTTTGATTTTCATTGAGTATGAGTAAATTTCTATCTTGATTTTCAGATAAAAATTGCTCCTTCTGTGGCCTCTTCTTTCGCTTGAGCAGGGCTTCAGCTGACATGGCTTCTCCCTTACTGGCAAAACCTTGAGCATAGATGAGTTTGACTGGCAAGCGTGCTCGTGTGTATTTGGCTCCCTTCCCACTATTGTGGACAGCGAGGCGTCTCTTCACATCAGTCGTATAGCCTGTATAGTAAGATCCATCACGACACTCCAGCACGTACATATAAGCCTTATGATCCATAATAAATCTCTTCAAGTTCAGGTGTATAAGAGCCATCATCATTGTGGACAATGAGAGGTGGTAAGACCTTAAAGCCACTTGTCGAGCCATCCTTGATAGCCTCAATCAAAAGCATATTGGCTTCCTTTTCTCTTTTTGGATAAACAAACTGCAGGCGCTTAGGGGCTAGATTATGCCGTTGTAAGGTATCCAAAATATCCAGAAGTCGATCAGGACGATGAACCATGGCCAAACGCCCATTGGACTTGAGAATACTCTGGGCACTACGACAGATTTCTTCCAAATTAGTCGTGATTTCGTGGCGCGCCAAGAGATAATGTTCACTCTCGTTCAGATTGGAATGAGGATCCACCTTGAAATAGGGCGGATTACACAAAATCATATCCACCTTACTTCCCTGTATACGAGAAGGCATATTTTTCAAATCATCACAGATGACCTCCATCTGCTCTTCCAAACCATTCAAACGAACAGAGCGTTCAGCCATATCTGCCAAACGCTCCTGAATCTCAACAGCCAAAATCTGTGCCTGAGTCCGAGTACTAGCAAATAGCCCAACTGCTCCATTTCCAGCACAAAAATCCACTATCAAGCCCTTTTTAGGAAAACGTGGAAATCGTGACAAGAGAACACTATCCACCGAATAGCTAAAAACCTCTCTATTTTGAATGATTTTGATATCTGTCGAAAAGAGCTGGTTAATGCGCTCTCCTGATTTTAATAATTGTTCTTCTTCCATGGTCCTATTATAGCAAATTTATATTAACATTACAAAGAATATAGATTTCTAACTAATTCTTCTGCTTCTTCAAATGTTGAAGGGCTTCCTTGGTCCAAATTGGCATCATTCTTTTGAGAGGCGCAAAGCCGTAGTTAAAGCGGTCGCTTGAAAAGCGTCTCCGTCTAGGAAACTGGTGCTTTTCCTCCTCTAAAGTGCGGATAGAAAGACTAGCTTTTCCTGTAAATTCATCTAAATCCACTACTTGAACTTGAACTTCTTCATCGACTTTCAAGGCGTCATGAATATTTTCAATAAATCCTGTTCGAATCTCTGAAATGTGAATCAGCCCCGTATCACCCGTTTCTAGCTCAACAAAGGCACCGTAGGGCTGAATCCCTGTAATACGGCCCTTTAGCTTATCACCTATTTTCATCTTAGTCCTCGATTTCAATTGTTTCAATCACGACATCTTCAACTGGCTTGTCCATAGCTCCTGTCTCAACAGCAGCAATGGCATCCAAAACAGCGTAAGAAGCTTCATCAGCTAGCTGACCAAAAACAGTATGACGGCGGTCTAGGTGAGGTGTCCCACCTTGGTTGGCATAGATTTCTGCGATCGGTTCTGGCCAACCTCCACGAGCAATTTCTTTCTTAGAATAAGGCAGGTGTTGATTTTGCACGATAAAGAACTGGCTGCCGTTGGTATTTGGACCAGCATTTGCCATAGAAAGGGCTCCACGGATATTGTAAAGTTCTTCTGAGAATTCATCCTCAAATGATTCGCCGTAGATTGACTCGCCACCCATACCAGTTCCAGTTGGGTCTCCACCTTGAATCATAAAATCCTTGATAATACGATGGAAAATGACCCCATCATAGTAGCCATCTTTTGAAAGAGCTACAAAGTTAGCTACTGTTTTAGGAGCATGTTCAGGGAAGAGCTTAATACGCAAGTCTCCGTGATTGGTCTTAATAGTCGCGATAGGACCTTCTACTGTTTCAATGTCTACTTGTGGGAAATGCAATTCTTTTTCTACCATACCAAATCCTTCTAAGGCATCAAAAATGCCATCTTCTTCTAATGTTTTTGTAATATAATCTGCTTTTTCTTTGATATTTTCATGAGAAATTCCCATTGCAACGCTGATTCCAGCATAATCAAAGAGTTCCAAGTCGTTGAGGCCATCTCCAAAAACCATGACGTTCTCTGGTTTCAAGCCTAGGTGTTCCACCACCTTTTCCACACCCGTCGCTTTGGAGCCTGAAATCGGCACAATATCAGACGAATGTTGATGCCAACGAACCATGCGAAGTTTATCTGAGAGACTGTCAGGCAAGTGCAAGTCATCTCCCTTGTCTTCAAAAGTCCACATCTGATAGATATCTTCTTTTTCATGGAAATCTGGATCCACATCCAAATCAGGATAAATTGGATTAATAGCTTCACTAATCATATCGGTGCGAGTCGACAATTTGGCATCATGACTCCCAACCAAGCCATACTCTATTTCCTCTTGCTTGGCCCAAGAAATATACTCCTCAACATCTGATTTCTCAATCTGATGTTGATAAATGATCTGGCCTTTTTTATCTTCGATATAAGCCCCATTCAAGGTCACAAAAAAGTCCGGCTTGAGTTCACGAATCTCTGGCACGACACCAAAAATCCCTCGTCCAGAAGCAATACCTGTCAAAATTCCTTTCTCACGTAATTGCTTAAAAACAGTTGGGATTGAAGCTGGAATAAAACCTGTCTTTGAATTCCTCAATGTATCATCAATATCAAAAAAGACAATCTTGATCTTCTTTGCCTTGTATCTTAATTTGGCATCCATCTCACTACCTCTTTCAATCTAACTCTTTCCATTATACCATAAAGTAGAGAAATCCCACATCCCCAATAAAGTCCTTGTCTCTTATCCGAATTCCTTTACTAGATACAAAACCAAATCATCATTATTTTGGCTAGTTGCATTCATTTCCAAGGGTTGATTTCGATACCAGACACCTGTCCCATCTGGAATGTAGCCCCGTCTGATATACAATCTCTGGGCAGGGCCATAGCCTAAGTGCAAACCTACACCAAGAGTGACCTTACTCGAAACAACCTTGACTCGTTTTTCTGCTTCTTCTAGCAGTTGATTCCCAATCCCTTGATTTCGAAAAGGCTCAAACACATTAAAATCTGATAATTCTGGATAGACTTCTGCAAAAGGACCATGTTTAGCAGAGGGCAAAATGGTAACGTAGCCCGCTACAGCACCATCAATCTCTGCAACTAAGACTTCTCTCTCCCCACTTTCCTGTTCCAGAAAATATCTAGCCAAAATTTCCTCTCTACCAGGCCAACCTTGATTCATAAATCCATGAGATAAGAATTCAATATCAGACTTAATCATATTTCTAATCGTGCAATTCATCTTTGACTTACCCACCTTTACTCTTTCTATTACTATTAGAGCACGCCAAGGTCAGAAAAAAACTATCTCGTGAAAAAAGACCCATCGGGGTCTGAAAAAGAGGTCCACCCAGACCTCAACTCACCCTTTCATTTTAATGCTCGTGAAAAAAAGACCCAACCGGGTCTGAAAAAGAGGTCCACCCGGACCTGAAAAAAAGACCCAACCGGGTCTGAAAAAGAGGTCCACCCGGACCTCTTTTTTAATCTTCGTTTACGAAAGGCATCAAAGCCATTACGCGAGCGCGTTTGATAGCTGTTGTTACTTTACGTTGGTTTTTAGCTGAAGTTCCTGTTACACGACGAGGAAGGATTTTCCCACGTTCTGAAACGAAACGGCTAAGAAGCTCAGTATCTTTGTAATCAACATATTCAATTTTGTTTGCTGCGATGTAATCAACTTTTTTACGGCGTTTGAATCCGCCACGACGTTGTTGAGCCATGTTTTTTCTCCTTTATAATTTTAGTTGTCCATTAGAATGGTAAATCATCATCTGAAATATCCAATGGATTTGTTGCTCCAAATGGATTTTCATCACGTGAAAAGTCTGGTACTGAATTTGTAGGCGCTGAATAGTTTGCAGTTGGTGCAGAATAAGCTCCACCTGTGTGACCCTCACGCACACTACGGCTTTCCAACATTTGGAAATTCTCAGCCACGACCTCTGTCACGTAGACACGTTGTCCTTGCTGGTTATCGTAACTACGAGTCTGGATACGACCTGTCACCCCGATAAGTGAGCCTTTTTTAGCCCAGTTAGCAAGGTTTTCAGCCTGTTGGCGCCACATAACGACATTGATAAAATCAGCCTCACGTTCGCCATTTTGACTCTTAAATGTACGGTTTACTGCAAGAGTAAAAGTCGCAACTGCTACATTTGATGGGGTATAACGCAACTCAGCGTCACGTGTCATACGCCCTACAAGTACAACATTGTTAATCATAGTTTACCTTCTTACGCGTCAGTTTTGACGATCATGTGACGAAGAATGTCAGCGTTGATTTTTGAAAGACGGTCAAACTCTTTAAGAGCTGCGTCGTCGTTTGCTTCAACGTTAACGATGTGGTAAAGTCCTTCACGGAAATCTTTGATTTCGTATGCAAGACGACGTTTTTCCCAAGATTTTGATTCAACAACAGTTGCACCGTTGTCAGTCAAAATAGAGTCAAAACGTGCTACCAAAGCGTTTTTAGCTTCTTCTTCAATGTTTGGACGAATGATATAAAGAATTTCGTATTTAGCCATTGATATGTTCCTCCTTTTGGTCTAATGACCCCAAGACTTTGCAAGGGGTAAGTGAGGTTCGCTCACAATAAACTATTATACTAGAAAAAAATTTTTTACGCAAGTAAAAACACCGAAATAAAAAAAGAAGATGACGAATCATCTTCTCAAAAACTATGAGTTTTTAGTCTTCTTTTTTCTTGCGAGAAAGAAGTCCAAATCCACTAAGGGCTCCAAGAAGTCCAAGTGCTGCAAGACTAGCGTTAGCTTCTGTACCAGTATATGGCAATTCTTTTTGACCATCAACATATTTAGGTGTTGTTGGTTGTTTTGGTTGCTCAGGTACTGTTGGCATTTCCGGAGTCACTGGTTGCTCTGGGGTCTCTGGCTCTTGTGGAGAAACTGGTTGTACTGGTTCAACCGGTGTTGGAGTTGGCATCTCAACTTTGCGGAAGATATGTCTGATATTTCCTTTTGAACCTGTCACAGTCTTCACATATTCGTAACCTGGAATTGTTCCCGGTTCTTTAGAACCTGGCTCAGTTGGTTTCAATGGATTTCCATTCTCATCAGTCCAAGTAGTTGTATTTTGCTTACCTGGATTTGGTTGAGGAACAGGTAAAGGTGTTGGAGCTGGTGGTGTTACTTTTTCATAGACATGTTCTACATCTCCATTTGGTAGTTTCTTCGTTTCTACGAATCTGTACTCTGGGATGTCTTTCTTATCTACTGAACCACTTTCTTTTTCTTTGATTTCATTTCCATCTTTGTCTTTAAAGAATGTTGTTAC
>NZ_CAMHZG010000017.1:0-30774 GCF_946190115.1 Streptococcus mitis
ATGGGACTTTTTTTCTACACAAAAATAGGCTCCATAAGATTCATAGGGGATTTACCCACTACAAATATTATAGAGCCAATATAAAAAGCAACAGCTGTTTCAGTTGTTGCTTTTTAGCTAGCTAGGATTTTATCTCTTATTTCTCAACGCGTGATTTGTTGGCGATATCAGCTAGGATAGCTTGAACAAAGTCATCTACTGAGACAGTTTGTGTTTCTTTTTGGCCGTAGCGACGAACATTGACTGTTCCGTCTTCCATTTCCTTGTCCCCAACGATCAATTGGTAAGGAATCTTGCTTGTTTGTGAAGCACGGATCTTGAACTGCATTTTTTCATTGCGCTCATCTACATCTGCACGGACACCGCGGTCACGGAGTTTCTTAGCCACTTCCCAAGCGTAGTCCACGTGTTTTTCGTTAGATACTGGGATGAGGGTTACTTGGTGTGGTGCAAGCCATGTTGGGAAGGCACCCTTGTAGTTCTCAATCAAGATAGCTGTGAAGCGTTCCATAGTTGAGATAACCCCACGGTGGATCATAACTGGACGGTGTTCTTCACCATCAGCTCCGATGTATTTGAGATCGAAGCGTTCTGGAAGCAAGAAGTCAAGTTGGATAGTAGAAAGAGTTTCTTCTTTTCCAAGGGCTGTCTTAACTTGAATATCCAATTTTGGTCCGTAGAAGGCTGCTTCACCTTCGGCTTCAAAGTAGTCCACGCCCATTTCATCAAGGGCTGCACGAAGCATAGTTTGGGCATTTTCCCACATCTCATCGTTATCAAAGTACTTATGAGTATCTTGAGGGTCACGAAGAGAGAGGCGGAAGCGGTATTCAGTCAAGTTGAAATCTTCATAAACATCGATAATCAACTGAAGAGCACGTTGGAATTCTTCTTGGATTTGTTCTGGAGTAACAAAGAGGTGACCGTCGTTGAGAGACATTTCACGCACACGTTGAAGACCAGTGAGGGCACCAGATTTTTCATAACGGTGCATCATACCGATTTCGGCGATACGGATTGGCAACTCACGGTATGAGTGAACATGGTGTTTGAAGACTTGGATGTGGTGTGGACAGTTCATTGGACGAAGGACGAATTCTTCCCCGTCACCCATGTCCATAGTTGGGAACATGTCTTCTTGGTAATGATCCCAGTGACCAGAAGTCTTGTAAAGTTCAACAGAAGCAAGTGGTGGAGTGTAGACGTGTTGGTAGCCTGAAGCTAGCTCTTTGTCAACGATGTAGCGTTCCAATTCACGACGGATAGTCGCACCGTTTGGCAACCAGAATGGCAAACCTTGACCAACCTCTTGAGAAATCATGAAGAGGTCAAGCTCTTTACCAAGTTTACGGTGGTCACGTTCTTTGGCTTCTTCACGCATTTGAAGGTAGTTTTTCAAGTCTTTCTTGTCAAACCAAGCTGTACCATAGATACGTTGCATCATAGCGTTGTCGCTATTTCCACGCCAGTAAGCACCTGCTACATGGAGAAGGTGGAAGATTTGGATACGACCTGTTGAAGGGACGTGTGGGCCACGGCAAAGGTCTACATATTCACCCTGACGATAGATAGTCAAACCACCTTCGTCTTCTGAGTGCTCTTCAATCAATTCTAATTTGTAAGGGTCATTTTTGAAGATTTCACGTGCCTCGTCTTTAGTCACTTCTTCACGGATTGATGGGAAGTTTTCTTTGACAATTTTTTGCATTTCTTCTTCGATACGAGGAAGGTCTTCGTTAGAGATTTGACCAGCTGTGTTGTCTGTATCGTAGTAGAAGCCGTCTTCGATGGCTGGACCAACTCCCAAGTGAATGTCTGGGAAAAGACGACGAGCGGCTTGGGCAAATAAGTGAGCAGCTGAGTGACGCAAGATTGGAAGGGCATCTTCGTGATCAGGTGTCACAATTTCGATGCTTCCATCTTCAGTGATAGCACGAGTAGTGTCGATGAGTTTGCCGTTGAATTTACCAGCCAAGGCTTTTTTAGCTAGGGAATTGCTGATAGATTGGGCAATTTCAAAAGTTGTAACGCCAGATTCGAATTCACGAACAGCGCCGTCTGGGAAAGTAATGTTAATCATGATGTTCTCCTTACTTATATTATTTACGAATGTGTTAACCCTATTCTGAAAACAGGGATAGAGGATTGTGAAAGCTAGAAAAACAAAAAACGACATCCTAAAAAGGACGTCGCAACGTGGTTCCACCTTCATTTATGTACCTCAAAAGAGAGGGACACCTCTGATTGGCTCTAACGTGGCCACCGTTTTATGTTTGCATAAAAGTCAGTAGAGTAGTATCACTATAGTCTTTCTATGCGTTTCCAGCAACCACGCACTCTCTAGTAGAAAGGGACTAAGTGACTTGTCTCTATGGATTATTATAGCATGATTGTGAGATTTTTCAAGGATTTTGTGAAAGTTTTTTGTTTTTCATTTTTGTAGAATATGCTTGATACCAATACCGGAAGCCATGCCCACCAGAGCAAAGACTTCATAGGCTAGGAAGTAGGGAAGGATAAATTCTCTGAAAGTAATGATGGTAAAACAATAGAGCAGTCCGTTCCCCAGTAACAACCAAAGAGAGAAACGGAAACGGTAGCTATAGAGTAACGATACAATCAAGATTACCAGAGGTGTAAAGAAGAGAATATTATTTACGTAGAGACTCTTGAGTAAAAGGGGGTCAGAAATAATTAGTGATAACAACTGATAAAGTGGCCAATAAAAGAAAAAGATGACCAAATAATAGGGGAGATGGGAATAGAATCTAGGTATGATAATCACCTCGTTTAAAAAAACAGACAACTTAGATTGCTTGTTATGGTTATTATATCATATTTAAAACAAGAAAGTAAATCTGTTGACAAAGAAGTTAGTTATTGGTAGAATAAGGATTGTCGTAAAGACAAATAACTTCTTCTTGGTTACAGGCATGCCAACCTGTCACTCGGATGAAGCCAAATAAAAAGGAGAAACATCATGGCAATCTCAAAAGAGAAAAAAAATGAAATCATCGCACAATATGCACGTCACGAAGGTGATACAGGTTCAGTAGAGGTTCAAGTTGCTGTCCTTACTTGGGAAATCAACCACCTTAACGAACACATCAAACAACACAAAAAAGACCACGCTACTTACCGTGGATTGATGAAAAAAATCGGTCGCCGTCGTAACTTGCTTGCATACTTGCGTAAAAACGACGTTAACCGTTACCGTGAGTTGATCAACTCTCTAGGACTTCGTCGCTAATTCAAGATACAAAGGCCGTCAAAAGCACAAAGCAAAAATAGGAAAATTGACGAAGAAACTTCAGTTTCTAGGAGATTTTATCTTTTTTGCCAAGTGCTTAGGCCGTGTTCAATTGAGCATATCTTGATAATGAAGCTACTCTAAATTGGGTAGCTTTTTTACTTTTGTTACCTTACCTCGATATGCTCAAGTATAATCTTAGGTTACGGTTCCTAGCACTGTAAGGTAAAATAAACCAGAATGATCTCCCTTCGGGGAGATTTTTTGTTCAGGTTTTATCGGCCACAATTTTGGAGACTACAAAAACCTCAAATAGTAGCAGTCTACAAGACCCTCGGAGAGCCCACACTTTACGAAGTAAAGTATAGTATGTTATACTTTACATGGAAGTAGTCACCGAATTCCAGTTAGAAATTACTTTGTAACTACGTTTTGAGGAGGAGTAAAATGCTTTCCTATGTTCGAAATTACCCACTAGCGATAGCTAAATTAATGTGTCTGTGCTCTCCTAAAATCTGCTGATTTATTACTGACTAATACAGGAGGGTTTTTTATGGGACAGACAATCATATCTGCTATTGGTGTTTATATTTCCACCAGTATCGATTATTTAATTATTTTATTTATTTTATTTGCACAGCTATCACAGAATAAACAAAAATGGCATATTTATGCGGGGCAATATCTAGGCACAGGCTTACTTGTAGGGGCGAGTTTAGTTGCTGCTTATGTCGTTAATTTCGTGCCTGAAGAATGGATGGTTGGATTGCTTGGTTTAATCCCTATCTATTTAGGGATTCGATTTGCAATTGTTGGAGAAGGTGAGGAAGAAGAGGAAGAAGAGGAAGAAATTATTGAAAGATTAGAACAAAGCAAGGCAAATCAACTGTTTTGGACAGTTACATTGCTGACAATTGCGTCTGGCGGAGATAATTTAGGTATCTATATACCTTATTTTGCTTCATTAGATTGGTCACAGACCCTCGTGGCCTTGCTTGTGTTTGTAATCGGCATAATTATCTTATGCGAGATTAGTCGGGTGTTGTCCTCTATTCCCTTAATATTCGAGACAATTGAAAAATACGAGCGAATCATTGTGCCCTTAGTATTCATTCTACTTGGACTATACATCATGTATGAAAATGGCACGATAGAGACTTTTCTGACCGTGTAGATTTTTTTGTTTCACTAGGATTTTATACCGAGCTCAAATTGGCTCTCTGATTTTCAGAGGGCTTTTTATGTTGTCACTTTACCTCGATATACTCAAGTATAATCTTCGGTTACGATTATTAGCACTGTAAGACCAACTATATTTATTTTTCTCATCTTGTTCCATTGTTGAAAATATGGTATACTTTTCATGAGAATTTTCTAAATTTTTAAGATTCTATCAAAGGAGGTTTGCATGCTTTCCAAATTTTCTGGAAGCCGACAAGACCAGCAATTTGTGTTACTTTTAGTTGTTTTGCTAGGTATTTTAGGGATTTCTCTCTTTCTAGCAGTTTCAATGGGATCTGTTGCAATTGATCTAGGAGATACCTATCGGATTATTTTGAGCAGGTTGGGATTTCCTCTTGAGATAGGAGAGGTTTCCAAGTCAACTCTTGCCATTGTATGGAATATGAGGTTCCCCCGAGTATTGTTAGGTCTGATAGTAGGAGCAGGCCTTTCTATGTGTGGTAGCGTGATGCAGTCCACAGTGAACAATCCTATCGCTGAGCCCTATGTCTTAGGCATCTCTGCTGGTGCAACTCTAGGGGCAACCTTGAGCATCATTCTTGGTTTAAAAGTGATGATTAGCCTTGGAGCTTTTCTTGGAGCTATTTTGGCAACAATTGCTGTCCTCATCATTGCCTCTATGCAAGGAAGGATGACGACTTCTAGTCTGATTTTATCAGGAACGGTGGTCAACGCTCTATTTCTGGCTTTTTCAAACTTTATTATCTCAGTTGGAGCTAACGCGGACAGTGTGATGACCATTAAGTTTTGGACTATGGGTTCGCTTGCTGGAACTACCTGGGCAGACTTGGCTCTGCCAACTATAGTAGTAGGAATGGCCTTTCTATTTTTCTCTACTCAGTATCGTGTTTTCAATGCGATGATGATGGGAGATGAGGCTGCTTTAACTTTTGGGATTCCCTTACGCTTTTTTTGGTATCTTTATGTGACAATGGTGGCTGTGCTGACAGCAGTCTTAGTGGCAACCTGTGGAATTATTGGATTTGTTGGTCTGATTACTCCTCA
Source organism: Streptococcus mitis (assembly GCF_946190115.1). Lineage (GTDB taxonomy): Bacteria > Bacillota > Bacilli > Lactobacillales > Streptococcaceae > Streptococcus > Streptococcus mitis_CO. The sequence goes on from NZ_CAMHZG010000017.1 coordinate 5,498, forward strand.
CTTAGCTCGAGGGTTAGTAGGAACGAATTACAGGAGACTTTTTCCTGTTGCGACTTTACTAGGTGCCCTTTTTGTTATCTGGGCAGATGTACTCTCTCGTGTCACTATTCCAAATGCTGAGTTGCCTATTGGTATTTTTACGGCCTTGGTAGGTGCTCCCTTCTTTATTTACATTGTTGGAGGTAGGCGAAGGGAGGTGAGGGCCTGATATGGACTTGATTTGTCAAGATGTCCACTTTGGACTAGGAGAGAAAAAAATCCTCAAAGGAGTTTCTCTTAAGGTTGAGGGGCATCAATTTCATACGATACTAGGACCAAATGGAAGTGGAAAAACCAGTCTGCTTAAACTCCTCTATCGTCAGGAAAAGTCAGACAAAGGTTTGATAAGCCTAGATGGAAAGCCTCTGGAACAATGGACGCTCAAAGAAACAGCCAAGCAAATGGCAGTTGTGACCCAGTTTAACCAGCTGCAGTTTGATTGTACAGTTGAAGAAATCGTCTTGCTGGGAAGAACTCCCCACCTCTCTTTTTTACAGAAGGAAAAGGAAAGGGATTTTACACTCGTTCAAGATGCCCTCGTTAAGGTGGATATGCTTGAGAAGAAAACTCGTCTCTATTCGTCTCTGTCAGGGGGAGAGAAACAGCGAGTCTTACTAGCTCGCGCCTTGGTGCAAGAACCGACTCTCTTGCTCCTTGACGAACCAACCAATCACCTGGATATCAAGTATCAGCTAGACTTGTTGGCCATTGTGAAGAATCTCAAGGTCAATGTTCTAGCTGTCCTACATGATATTCAACTTGCTTGTCGCTATTCGGATTATCTCTATCTGATGAAAGAGGGGGAAATCCTTTACCAAGGGACTCCAAAGGAGACCATCACCCCTGAGTCATTGCAAACTGTATACGGAGTGCAAAGTCAGGTGACTTGGACCGAGGATCAGCAAGCTATGATTCACTATTTATAAGAATGAAAAGGAAAATAAGATGAAAAAAACACTAAGCATTTTACTGGTAACAGTAGCTACCTTAACTTTGGCAGCTTGTGGTAACACTACTACAGAAAAAACTACCACACAGTCTAGCACAGAAACAAGTCAAAAGGCAAGCGCAGAGACGACTTATCCGCTAACGGTCAAAACTTATGATGCTAAGGGAAATGAAGTCGAACAAGTCTTTGACAAGGCACCTGAAAAAGTTATCACCAACAATCTTTCAACCACGGAAATCTTATTGGAGTTGGGGTTGAAGGATAAAATTGCTGGCATGCTTAACCCTGATAATGCTGTGACGGACAAATACAAGGATGCGATTGCGACGATTCCTCAAATTGGGGATAAAAAAACAGTCTCACAAGAGACAGTCCTTTCTTATGAGCCAGACGCTGTGATGGGGCGAAACATGATGTTTTCTGAAAAATCCTTGGGGACAGTTAGCACTTGGAATGAAAACAAAATCCCAGTTTATACGCAAAAAGCCTCTCTCGCAACAATTCAGCAAGATTTGGGGAATATCGTAGAAGATGTCAAAAATCTTGGAATGATTTTTAATGTGCAGGACAAGGTCAATGAATACGCAGCTCAATTACAAACTAAAATTGACGCTGTTAAGAAAGCAAATCCAGCAAGCCAAGGTGAAAAGAAAAAGGCTTTGATTATGGTTGCTTATAATGATGAAACCTTCGGTGCCTACAAGTCTGCTTTGCAAGAAAGTTTGCTGAACCAACTTGGTTATACAAACGTTGCTACGGGGACATCAGGCTTGACCTTGGAAAATCTCGTGTCAATGAATCCTGAATTGATTATCTATGTAACCAGCGACCGCAATAAAAAATTGGATGAAAAAGCAGTAGAGTTGATGAAGGCAAATGCTGTTTTGGAAAGCGTTCCTGCTATTAAGAATCAAAAAATCATGACCATCTCTTACGACGAGTTGATGGACTATGGTCCAGCAGTGATTGATTCCCTTGAGAAAATCAATGACTTTATCAATAAATAATGAGTTTGATTGGGAAGGAATTCAAGTTAAAATCAGCCTTCCTTCTAACTACGACCCCAATCAAACCTATCCGGCTATTTTATTGAATGATGGAAACTTGGATTTCCTATCGTCCCTTTTCGAATCTGTGATTTTAGTGGGCTTGACCTCTAAAAATCGCTTAGACGACTACACTCCCTGGGCAACATCAGCTCTGAGAGATGGAGCTCCAGATTTTGGAGGTCAGGCCAACGTCTATCATGATCATTTATTTGGAGGTCTTTTAGACAAGCTGCAGTCGCTTTATCGACTGGATGAAAATCGCCTTGCTTATGGAGGTTATTCACTAGGTGGTTTGGCGGCAGTATACAGTCTTTTCAGCTTTGACAAGATTTCCTGTGTCTTTTCGATCTGCGGTTCCTTTTGGTATCCTGATTTTGTGACTTACTGCAAGGAAGAAAATGTGAAAAATTTGGACTGTTTGCTGTATTTACAGAATGGTCAAACAGAAGGAGCACACCATACTAATCGCTTGGCTCAAGCACCAGTCTATGCTGAGCAGATCCATACCAGTCTTCAGAAACGCTATCCGAACGGTCAGTTTGTCTTTGATCCTTATGGACACCATGAACAAGTAGCTGAGCGATTTCTAGTTTTTTCCAGCTGGTTGGTCCAAAAATGGAAAATCGAATAAAAGATTTATCCCTTGGCTTTTGCCAAGGGATTGTTGTATTTATTTAACCAAGTTTTTCTCTTTTCTTATCTGGATTCCAGATGAAGCTAGCGATAAAGCTAAAGATGATGGTTAGGATAGCGAGGATAACCGCAAGGATAAGGGCAGGGATGCGGATAAACCACCAGAGTGGATTTGGTTTTTTATTATTGTGCCATTGTTTGGTTTCTTGGTCTAGACGTTGGAATTCTGTTTGGATACGATTGGCGACTGTTTCAATGCCTTCGTCATTCATTTTCTTGATATCTGAGATATCGATTGGATTTCCAAAGTTCATATCGACACGCTCACGGCTAACCAAGCCTTTCAAGGTCATAGGACCTGTGTAGGTAACCGGCATAATACGGACCTTGGCCATTTTGGCAATCAGGGCTACGCCACCTTTGACATCGTTTGAGTGGCGGCTTCCACTTGGAAACATGATGAGAGAGCGGTCACTTTTTTTGAGAACATTGATAGGGTATTTGATGGCAGAAGCGCTGGGGTTTTCACGGTCAATAGGAAAGGCACCACACATACGAATCCACCAACCAAAGATACGGTTGGTAAAGAGCTCTTTTTTGGCCATAAAGATAAACTGTTTTGGCTTGGTCGCAAAAGCCATGTAAACTGGATCCCACCAAGTGCGGTGAGGCGCAACCAAAATATAATTTTCATCTTGATTAGGAATTTTATCAGTATTATGATAGTGGGCATTGCCATTGATGGACCATAGGAGCAATACAACCAATCCACGTAAATAAGTATAAAACATGCGATCTCCTTCGATTATTTTCTTGTTATTATTATACCTTATCAAAGGAGGGCTGGCAAACTTTTCCTTGACCAGGTCCATATTTGGGATGAAATTAGAATTCTTTTAGAAAAAATGGTATGATAGAATTTATGGATAAAAATAAGATTATGGGATTAACCCAAATAGAAGTCAAGGAAAGACAGGCTAAGGGCTTGGTCAATGATTTTACTGCTTCGGCCAGTACCAGCACTTGGCAAATCGTTAAACGAAATGTCTTTACCCTTTTTAACGCTTTGAACTTTGCCATTGCTTTGGCCCTTGCCTTTGTGCAGGCTTGGAGCAATTTGGTCTTTTTTGCTGTTATCTGCTTTAACGCTTTTTCTGGAATTGTGACCGAGCTGCGGGCTAAACACATGGTGGACAAGCTCAATCTCATGACCAAGGAAAAGGTCAAAACTATTCGTGATGGCCAAGAAGTGGCTCTGAATCCGGAAGAATTGGTGCTAGGAGATGTCATTCGTCTGTCTGCTGGAGAGCAGATTCCCAGTGATGCCTTGGTTTTGGAAGGCTTTGCGGAAGTCAATGAAGCCATGTTGACGGGAGAAAGTGATTTGGTGCAAAAGGAAGTGGATGCCTTGCTTTTGTCAGGAAGTTTCTTGGCTAGTGGGGCAGTTTTGGCTCAAGTCCACCATGTTGGATCTGACAACTATGCTGCCAAACTCATGCTGGAAGCCAAGACCGTTAAACCAATCAACTCTCGTATCATGAAATCACTGGACAAGCTAGCAGGTTTTACTGGGAAAATTATCATTCCTTTTGGTCTGGCTCTCATGCTGGAAGCCTTGATTTTAAAAGGCCTGCCTCTCAAGTCATCCGTTGTAAACTCATCGACAGCCCTTTTGGGGATGTTACCTAAGGGAATTGCCCTTTTGACCATCACTTCGCTCTTGACAGCGGTGATTAAGTTGGGCTTGAAAAAGGTCTTGGTGCAGGAGATGTACTCTGTTGAGACCTTGGCACGCGTGGATATGCTCTGTTTAGACAAGACGGGCACCATCACCCAAGGAAAGATGCAGGTGGAGGCTGTTCTTCCTTTGACTGAAGAGTATGAAGAGTCAGCGCTTGCTAGCATCTTGGCCAGCTATATGGCCCATAGTGAGGATAAAAATCCCACAGCTCAAGCTATTCGCCAGCGTTTTGTGGGAGAGGTAGCATATCCGATGATTTCAAGCCTTCCATTTTCAAGTGATCGAAAATGGGGAGCAATGGAGTTAGAAGGTTTGGGAACAGTTTTCTTAGGGGCACCTGAGATGTTGCTGGATTCTGAAGTCCCAGAAGCCAGAGAGGCCTTGGAGAGAGGTTCACGTGTCTTGGTATTAGCTCTCAGTCAGGAGAAATTAGACCATCACAAACCACAAAAACCATCTGATATTCAGGCTCTAGCTTTGCTGGAAATCTTGGACCCCATTCGGGAGGGAGCAGCAGAGACGCTGGACTATCTCCGTTCTCAGGAAGTGGGCCTAAAAATTATCTCTGGTGACAATCCAGTTACGGTATCTAGCATTGCCCAGAAGGCTGGCTTTGCGGACTATCACAGCTATGTAGATTGCTCCAAAATCACGGATGAGGAATTGATTGCTATGGCGGAGGAGACTGCGATTTTCGGACGTGTTTCCCCTCATCAAAAGAAACTCATCATCCAAACGCTGAAAAAAGCGGGTCATACAACAGCTATGACAGGGGATGGAGTCAATGATATCCTGGCTCTTCGTGAGGCGGATTGTTCGATTGTAATGGCGGAGGGAGATCCTGCGACTCGTCAAATTGCCAATTTGGTTCTCTTGAACTCTGACTTTAATGATGTTCCTGAGATTCTCTTTGAAGGTCGTCGCGTGGTCAATAACATTGCCCACATCGCACCGATTTTCTTGATAAAGACTATCTATTCTTTCTTGCTCGCAGTTATCTGTATCGCCAGTGCTTTACTAGGTCGGTCTGAGTGGATCTTAATTTTTCCCTTCATTCCAATCCAGATTACTATGATTGACCAGTTCGTGGAAGGTTTTCCACCATTCGTTCTGACTTTTGAGCGAAATATCAAACCTGTTGAGCCAAATTTCCTCAGAAGATCCATGCTTCGTGCCCTACCAAGTGCTCTCATGGTCGTCTTCAGCGTCCTGTTTGTGAAAATATTCGGAAGTAGCCAAGGTTGGTCTGAGTTAGAAATCTCAACTCTACTCTATTATCTCTTGGGGTCAATTGGTTTCTTATCCGTATTTAGAGCCTGTATGCCATTCACCCTCTGGCGTGTGCTTTTGATTGTTTGGTCAGTAGGTGGTTTCCTAGCCACAGCTCTCTTCCCAAGAATTCAAAAACTGCTTGAAATTTCAACCTTAACAGGACAAACATTACCTGTTTATGGTGTCATGATGTTGGTCTTTACCGTGATTTTCATCCTGACTAGTCGCTATCAAGCCAGAAAATAAAGAAAGGCTGCAATCTGTGGATTGCGGTCTTTTTAGGTACAAGATTGCCAGCTGAAATGTGGTATAATAAGAAGTAATAGAGTTTTGGAAAGTGAGAGAAGATGATTTCAAAGAGATTGGAATTAGTGGCTTCCTTTGTGCCACGGGGAGCCATTTTGCTAGATGTGGGGAGTGACCATGCTTATCTGCCTATCGAGTTAGTTGAAAGAGGCCAAATCAAAAGCGCCATTGCAGGTGAGGTGGTGGAAGGTCCCTACCAATCTGCGGTCAAAAATGTTGAGGCTCACGGCCTAAAGGAGAAAATCCAAGTCCGTTTAGCCAATGGCTTGGCAGCCTTTGAAGAGGTAGATAAGGTATCTGTCATTACCATAGCAGGGATGGGCGGACGCTTGATTGCTAGGATTTTAGAAGAAGGCCTGGGCAAGTTAGCTAACGTAGAACGTTTAATCCTACAGCCTAATAATCGTGAAGACGACTTGCGTATCTGGTTGCAAGACCACGATTTTCAGATCGTAGCAGAAAGCATTCTAGAAGAAGCTGGCAAGTTTTATGAAATTCTAGTTGTGGAAACGGGACAAATGAAGCTATCAGCTAGTGATGTCCGCTTTGGCCCCTTCTTGTCAAAAGAAGTCAGCCCAGTCTTTGTCCAAAAGTGGCAAAAAGAAGCTGCTAAGCTAGAATTTGCTCTCGGACAAATTCCAGAAAAAAATCTGGAAGAACGTCAAGTTCTAATAGATAAAATTCAAGCTATCAAGGAGGTTCTTCATGCTAGCAAGTGAAGTCATTAAATGTTATGAAGGCTTTTGCCCTCAGGAATTTTCCATGGAGGGTGATAGTCGTGGCCTGCAAATCGGTACTCTAGACAAGGATATCCAAAGAGTCATGGTGGCCCTCGACATTCGTGAAGAGACGGTAGCAGAGGCCATTGAAAAGGGTGTGGACTTGATTATTGTCAAGCACGCGCCGATTTTCCGTCCTATCAAGGATTTGGTAGCTAGCCGTCCACAAAATCAGATTTACATTGATCTGATAAAGCATGACATCGCAGTTTATGTCAGCCATACCAATATTGACATTGTTGAAAATGGTCTCAATGATTGGTTCTGTCAGATGCTAGGTATCGAGGAGACGACTTACCTACAGGAGACAGGTCCAGAACGTGGAATTGGTCGTATTGGAAATGTCCAGCCTCAGACATTTGGAGAATTGGCCCAGAATGTCAAGCAAGTCTTTGGTCTAGATAGTCTTCGAATGGTGCATTATCAAGAGAGTGATTTGCAGAAGTCTATTTCAAGAGTGGCCATCTGTGGTGGTAGCGGGCAGTCTTTCTATAAGGATGCTTTAGCTAAAGGAGCGGATGTCTATATCACTGGTGATATTTACTACCACACTGCCCAGGATATGTTGTCTGATGGCTTGCTAGCATTGGACCCAGGTCACTATATTGAAGTGCTGTTTGTGGAAAAAATCGCAACACTCCTTAGTCAATGGAAAGAGGAAAAAGGCTGGACAATCGATATTGTACCTAGTCAAACATCGACCAATCCTTTCCACCATATCTAGTTAGAAAGTGAAAACAATGAAAAAAGTTGCTATTATCGGAGCAGGAATTGTGGGAGCAACAGCTGCCTACTACCTCTCGAAAGAAAGTGACCTAGAGGTGACCGTCTTTGACCATGGACAGGGTCAGGCTACCAAGGCCGCAGCAGGAATTATCAGCCCCTGGTTTTCCAAACGCCGCAATAAGGCCTGGTTTAAGATGGCGCGCTTGGGGGCTGACTTTTATGTGGATTTATTAGCTGATTTAGAGAAGTCAGGGCAAGAAATCGACTTTTACCAGCGTTCGGGAGTCTTTCTCCTGAAAAAGGATGAAACTAAGTTGGAAGAACTTTATCAACTAGCCCACCAGCGTAGAGAAGAATCTCCTTTGATAGGGCAATTAGCCATTCTGGACCAAGCATCAGCTAATGAATTATTCCCTGGTTTGCAGGGATTTGACCACCTGCTCTATGCTTCTGGTGGAGCGAGAGTAGATGGCCAACTCTTAGTAACTCGTTTGCTGGAAGCTAGTCAGGTTAAGCTGGTCAAAGAAAAAGTGATTCTGACACCGTTAGCATCAGGTTACCAGATTGACGAAGAGGTGTTTGATCAGGTTATTTTGGCGACGGGAGCTTGGTTGGGGGATATGTTAGAACCCTTGGGTTATGCTGTGGATGTCCGTCCTCAAAAAGGCCAACTCCGAGATTATCAGCTGGCCCAAGACATGGAAGCTTACCCTGTTGTTATGCCAGAAGGGGAGTGGGATTTGATTCCTTTTGCAGGTGGGAAATTGTCCCTAGGAGCTACTCATGAAAATGATATGGGATTTGATTTGACGGTAGATGAAACCTTGCTCCAGCAAATGGAGGAGGCAGCCTTGCCTCACTATCCAGTCTTGGCAGTAGCGACTTCAAGAGCTGAGCGTGTGGGAATCCGTGCCTATACCAGCGATTTCTCACCTTTCTTTGGGCAAGTACCTGGCTTAGCAGGTGTCTATGCTGCTAGTGGACTAGGTTCATCAGGCCTCACAACGGGTCCTATCATTGGCTACCATCTAGCTCAACTGATTCAAGACAAGGAGTTGACCTTGGACCCTCTAAACTACCCAATTGAAAACTATGTCAAACGAGTAAAAAGCGAATAATACTCAATGAAAATCAAAGAACAAACTAGGAAACTAGCCGCGGGTTGCTCAAAGCACTGCTTTGAGGTTGTGGATAGAACTGACGAAGTCAGTAACCATACCCATGGAAAGGCGACGTTGATGTGGTTTGAAGAGATTTTCGAAGAGTATAAGCATTTTACTGAAATTTTATCTTACCCTCTAGGATGGTAAATGACATTCCCTATCAAAAATGGTAAAATAAGAAAAAATAATCCGAGAATCGAGGAAAGAAGATGCAAGAAAAGATTTTGGTAACGGGTGGAGCAGGATTTATCGGAACCCACACTGTTATTGAGTTAATCCAAGCAGGTCATCAAGTTGTTGTGGTGGATAACCTTGTCAACAGCAATCGCAAAAGTTTAGAAGTTGTTGAGAGAATTACAGGAGTTGAAGTGCCTTTCTATGAGGCAGATATTCGTGATACAGATACTCTTCGTGACATTTTCAAACAGGAAGAACCGACTGGTGTTATTCACTTTGCTGGTTTGAAGGCTGTCGGTGAATCTACCCGTATTCCTCTGGCTTACTATGACAACAATATCGCTGGGACTGTTAGTCTTTTGAAGGTCATGGAAGAAAACAACTGTAAAAACATCATTTTCAGTTCTTCTGCGACAGTTTACGGAGATCCTCATACAGTGCCAATCTTGGAAGATTTCCCACTTTCAGTGACCAACCCATACGGTCGTACCAAGCTCATGCTAGAGGAAATTTTGACCGATATCTACAAGGCAGACTCAGAATGGAATGTGGTCTTACTTCGTTATTTCAACCCAATCGGAGCCCATGAGAGTGGTGATTTGGGAGAAAATCCAAACGGTATTCCAAACAACCTCTTGCCATATGTGACTCAAGTAGCAGTTGGGAAATTAGAGCAAGTGCAAGTGTTTGGAGACGATTACGATACGGAAGATGGAACTGGTGTTCGTGACTATATCCACGTTGTTGATTTGGCTAAAGGTCACGTCGCAGCTCTGAAAAAAATCCAAAAAGATTCAGGCCTAAACATTTATAACCTTGGAACAGGGAAAGGCTATTCAGTTCTTGAAATTATCCAAAACATGGAAAAAGCAGTGGGACATCCAATCCCTTACCGCATCGTAGACCGTCGCCCAGGTGATATCGCAGCCTGCTATTCAGATCCTGCAAAAGCCAAAGCAGAACTCGGCTGGGAAGCAGAATTAGGCATCACCCAAATGTGTGAAGACGCATGGCGTTGGCAAAGCAAGCATCCAAATGGATTCGAAGACTAAGATGGTGATATCAATCATTGTCCCCTGTTTAAACGAAGAGGAAGTACTTCCTCTTTTTTATCAGGCTTTGGAAGCTTTACTTCCAGATTTGGAAACAGAAATCGAGTATGTCTTTGTCGACGATGGATCAAGTGATGGGACTTTGGAACTTTTAAAGACCTATCGGGAGCAAAATCCGGCAGTGCATTATCTTTCTTTCTCACGAAATTTTGGCAAAGAAGCAGCTCTGTATGCAGGCTTACAATATGCGACAGGAGACCTAGTGGTGGTAATGGATGCAGACCTGCAGGATCCTCCTAGTATGTTGCTTGAGATGAAAGCCTTACTAGACCAAAATGCAGATTTGGACTGCGTAGGAACACAGAGAACCAGTCGGGAGGGAGAACCCTTCTTTCGTAGTTTCTGTGCTGATATCTTTTACCGCCTCATGCAAAAAATCAGTCCAGTAGCCCTGCCGTCAGGTGTCCGTGATTTTCGCATGATGAGACGGTCTGTAGTCGATGCCATTTTAGCTTTGACCGAGTCCAATCGTTTTTCTAAGGGACTCTTTGCCTGGGTCGGTTTTAAAACCCACTATCTGGACTATCCAAATGTCGAAAGGCAGGCTGGCAAGACCAGTTGGAGTTTTAGGCAACTTTTTTTCTACTCCATTGAAGGGATTGTTAATTTTTCAGATTTTCCCCTGATTATAGCCTTCGTAGCTGGTCTCCTATCTTGTTTTATTTCTTTGCTTATGACCTTTTTTGTTGTGGTTCGAACTCTCATTTTGGGCAATCCGACATCAGGTTGGACCTCTCTGATGGCTGTTATTCTCTTTCTCGGAGGCATTCAACTCTTGACCATTGGGATTCTCGGCAAGTACATCAGTAAGATTTATCTAGAGACTAAAAAAAGACCACTTTATCTTATCAAAGAAAAAAGCGACCTTCCTGATTTTACAGAAAAAAATAAAGTGAAAAGACTATAATTTTACATGGAAATGTGCTAAACTAGAGGGAGTGGATTATCGCCATTGATTTAGGCTTCCTGGCTTCCAATCAGGGCACGAGTTGGGCAATTTTTAACAGCCTCTAAGACATCCTGACTAGGAGAAATTTCTTTTTCCAGTTGGTCGGGGTCATCGTAAAAACGCACGATTCCATTATCGTGGTAATCAAATAAATCAGAATAAGTTTGGCAAAGCCCACAGGCGATGCATCGTTCAGGTATAAGTGTGATTTTCATATTTATATTGTAATAAGAAAAGTAAAAAAAAACAAGGAGTAAGGTATGGCAAAAGAACCGTGGCAAGAAGATATTTATGAAAATCAAGAAGAAACAAGATCAGAACGTCGTAAGAGAACTCAAGGTAGAGATGTAGTAGCCAATCGTGTCTTGACGATCCTAGCCAGTATTTTCTTTGTAATTGTGGTAGTGATGATTATTGTTCTCATCTATCTTTCATCAGGTGGGAGTAATCGCACAGCAGCCTTGAAAGATTTTCACGATTCAGACGCAAATGTAGTACAGATTTCATCTTCTAGTAGTTCCCAGCCTGAACAGAGTTCAGAATCTTCTTCTGAACACTCGGAGGAAGCTACAGATCCAGAAGGGACGACAAAAGTCTTAGCTGGAGAAGGAGAAGCAGCCATTGCAGCTCGCGCTGGGATTTCGATTGCTCAGTTAGAAGCCTTAAATCCTAGTCATATGGCTACAGGGTCTTGGTTTGCTAATCCAGGTGATGTTGTCAAAATCAAATAGGAGTTACTATGAAAACAATTCAAATTGCTATTGACGGCCCTGCTTCAAGTGGTAAGAGTACGGTCGCAAAGATTATTGCCAAGGATTTTGGATACACCTACCTAGATACAGGTGCTATGTATCGTGCAGCGACTTATATGGCTCTTAAGAACCAATTAGGAGTGGAAGAGATTGAGGAGCTTTTAGCCTTGTTGGACCAGCATCCAATCAGTTTTGGACGTTCAGAAACTGGAGAACAACTTGTCTTTGTAGGAGATGTGGATATTACTCATCCTATCCGTGAAAATGAAGTGACCAATCATGTTTCAGCCATTGCAGCAATTCCTCAAGTACGTGAGAAACTAGTTTCTCTCCAACAAGAGATTGCCCAGCAAGGTGGGATTGTCATGGACGGTCGCGATATTGGGACTGTTGTATTGCCACAAGCAGAATTGAAAATTTTCCTAGTAGCTTCTGTTGATGAGAGAGCAGAGCGCCGTTACAAGGAAAATATTGCCAAGGGAATTGAAACAGATCTTGAAACCCTAAAAGAGGAAATTGCAGCGCGTGACTACAAGGATAGTCATCGTGAGACTTCGCCTCTCAAACAAGCAGAGGATGCGGTTTACCTTGATACAACTGGTTTGAACATTCAAGAAGTAGTTGAAAAAATCAAAGCAGAAGCTGAAAAAAGAATGTAAATGTAGAGAAGCCGATAGATTGATATCGGTTTTTTCTAAATTTGTCAAAATGCTGATTTTAAGGTATAATAGTTGCTGTTCGAGAAATTTTGATTTTCAAAGAATAGTGAATGTTTATAAGGAGAAACCATGAACAACCTACCAAATTGCCCAAAATGTAACTCAGAGTATGTCTACGAAGACGGTGCCCTACTGGTTTGCCCAGAGTGTGCTCATGAGTGGAATCCTGCTGAAGTTGCAGATGTAGAAGAGGGCCTTGTTGCTATCGATGCCAACGGAAATAAATTGGCTGATGGTGATACTGTAACCCTCATCAAGGATTTGAAAGTAAAAGGTGCGCCAAAAGATTTGAAACAAGGGACGCGCGTGAAAAATATCCGCATCGTAGAGGGTGACCACAATATCGACTGTAAAATTGATGGCTTTGGTGCCATGAAACTCAAATCAGAGTTTGTGAAGAAAATTTAAGCATGTCGAAACACTGTAAACTTGTATTTTATAGCCGTATCTTCTTGTTTCTAGCGGCTTTTACGGGAGTTTATCTTGAAATCGCCAAGCATGGTGGCTTTGGGATGCTGCTCTATTATACGGTTCTGTCCAACCTCTTAGTCGCGATTTTTACGCTCTATCTCCTAAAGGTTATGAGCCGTTTAGGTGAAAACTGGCAAAGGCCAAGTCTCTTGCGCTTAAAAGGTGGGGTCACCATGAGTATCATGATTACCTGTGTGATTTACCATTTCCTCTTAGCGCCTATTGCGACTAATTTCTATACCCTAGAAAATTTCCTTTGCCACTATATCGTTCCCCTCTGGTTTTTAGCAGATACCCTCTTTTTTGACAAACAGGGTCAATACAAGATTTGGGATCCAGTTGTGTGGACGATTTTACCCTTGCTGTATATGATTTTTGCTCTTTTCAATGGCTTGGTACTGAAACTTGATGTTCCTAATTCTAAGGTCAGTCCCTTCCCTTACTTCTTTTTGAATGTGAACAAGGGTTGGGATGTCGTGTTCAAGTGGTGTCTGATTATCTTTGTTGCCTATATGGTAGCAGGATTTATCTTCTACTTTATCAAGCAAATCAAGAGAAAATCATCCTAAGACACAAGGGATTCATTTTCGAGTTTAAGAAGGAGTCTATACACTAAAGAGGCTTCTTCTTTTCTTGCTTGTTTGATAACTATCAAAAGAGACAGAAGATTAAGAGAAAATATAGAAAGAGACTTCATGAAACAATTTTTAGAACGGGCCAGTATTTTGGCTCTCTCCCTCGTTTTGATTACATCCTTTTCCATCTCAAGTGCCCTGCCAGCCATGTTTGACTATTATCAAGGCTATCCTAAGGAACAAATTGAGCTCTTGGCGAGCTTGCCTTCCTTTGGAATCATGATTATGTTATTACTAAATGGTTTCTTAGAAAAAATCTTTCCTGAGCGCTTACAAATTAGTTTGGGATTGCTGATTTTATCACTGAGTGGAACAGCACCCTTTTGGTATCAAGCCTATCCTTTTGTATTTGGAACACGGATTCTTTTTGGTTTGGGAGTTGGGATGATCAATGCCAAGGCTATTTCTATCATCAGTGAGCGTTATCAAGGGAAAACGCGAATTCAGATGTTAGGGCTACGCGGTTCTGCAGAGGTCGTTGGGGCTTCTCTCATTACCTTGGCAGTCGGTCAATTGTTGGCCTTTGGTTGGACAGCTACCTTTCTAGCCTACAGTGCTGGATTTTTGGTACTGACCCTTTATCTGCTCTTTGTACCTTATGGAAAGGAAAAGAAAGAAGTCAAGAAAAAAGCGAAGGAAGTAAGTCGCTTAACTCGAGAAATGAAAGGCTTGATTTTTATCTTAGCTATTGAAGCGGCAGTTGTAGTTTGTACCAATACGGCTATTACTATTCGTATTCCAAGTTTGATGGTGGAAAGAGGACTTGGAGATGCCCAGTTATCTAGTTTTGTTCTTAGTATCATGCAGTTGATCGGGATTGTGGCTGGGGTGAGTTTTTCTTTCTTGATTTCTATCTTTAAGGAAAAATTGCTCCTCTGGTCTGGTATTACCTTCGGCTTAGGGCAAATCGTGATTGCCTTGTCTCCATCCTTGTGGGTGGTAGTGGCAGGAAGCATTCTGGCTGGTTTTGCCTACAGTGTAGCCTTGACGACGGTCTTTCAACTTGTCTCTGAACGAATTCCATCTAAACTCCTCAATCAAGCAACTTCATTTGCTGTATTAGGCTGTAGTTTCGGAGCCTTTACGACCCCATTTGTTCTAGGTGCAATTGGCTTACTAACTCACAATGGGATGTTGGTCTTTGCTATCTTAGGATCTTGGTTGATTGTAACCTCTATCTTTGTCATGTACCTACTTCACAAGAGAGCTTAGGATTGGTTTCCTAAGTTTTTCTTTTTGTGAATTTTGTACCCAGACAATTATAAATTTTCTAGCTTGTTACGAGACTAATTTCTTGATAAAATAGAGGTTATGACGAGATACAAAGCAACTATTTCCTATGATGGTTATGCCTTTGCTGGTTTTCAGCGCCAGCCTCATGCGCGTAGCGTTCAGGAAGAAATTGAAAAAACCTTGACCAGGTTAAATAAAGGGCAAGCCATTACTGTTCACGGTGCTGGTAGGACAGATAGTGGGGTTCATGCTTTGGGACAGGTGATTCATTTTGACCTGCCCTATCAGATGGATGAGGAGAAGCTCCGTTTTGCCTTGGATACCCAGTCTCCTGAAGATATCGATGTGGTTTCGATTGAGCTTGTGGCGGATAATTTTCATTGCCGTTATGTCAAGCATAGCAAGACCTATGAGTTTATCGTGGATAGGGGCCGTCCCAAAAATCCGATGCGCCGTCACTATGCCACTCACTTCCCCTACCCACTCGATGTGGAGAGGATGCAGGAGGCCGTCAAAAAGCTAGAAGGAACCCACGATTTCACAGGCTTTACAGCATCTGGGACCAGCGTAGAGGACAAGGTTCGCACTATCACAGAAGCTAGTCTCAGGGTTGATGAGACAGGCCAGTTTTTGACCTTTACCTTTTCAGGAAATGGTTTCTTGTATAAGCAGATTCGCAATATGGTGGGGACACTGCTCAAAATCGGCAATAACCGCATGCCAGTAGAGCAGATTGACCTGATCTTGGAGAAGAAGGACAGGCAACTTGCAGGTCCCACTGCAGCACCAAATGGTTTGTATTTAAAGGAGATTCGTTATGAAGAATAATCGTATTTTAGCACTTTCAGGAAATGATATTTTTAGTGGTGGTGGATTGTCCGCTGATTTGGCTACCTATACATTGAACGGCTTGCATGGCTTTGTAGCAGTGACTTGTTTGACAGCCTTGACAGAAAAAGGATTTGAAGTCTTTCCAACTGACGATACCATTTTTCAACATGAATTAGATAGCTTGCGTGATGTGGAATTTGCAGGGATTAAGATCGGTCTTCTACCAACTGTCAGTGTGGCTGAGAAGGCATTGGACTTTATCAAGCAACGCCCAGGAGTGCCTGTGGTTCTGGATCCTGTCTTGGTCTGCAAGGAAACGCACGACGTAGCAGTTAGTGAACTCTGCCAAGAGTTGATTCGCTTTTTCCCTTATGTCAGCGTGATTACGCCTAATCTTCCTGAAGCAGAATTATTGGCAGGTCAGGAAATTAAAACATTGGAAGACATGAAAACAGCAGCGCAGAAATTGCATGACTTAGGAGCGCCAGCAGTCATTATCAAGGGAGGCAATCGCCTTAGTCAGGACAAGGCTGTAGATGTCTTTTATGATGGACAAACCTTTACAGTCCTAGAAAATCCCGTCATCCAAGGTCAAAATGCTGGCGCAGGTTGTACCTTTGCCTCAAGCATTGCCAGTCACCTACTCAAAGGTGATGAACTTTTACCAGCAGTAGAAAGCTCTAAGGCTTTCGTTTATCGTGCTATTGCACAAGCAGATCAGTATGGAGTAAGACAATATGAAGCAAACCAAAACAACTAAAATCGCCCTTGTATCCCTATTAACCGCCCTCTCTGTGGTTCTAGGTTATTTCTTAAAAATCCCAACACCGACAGGCATTCTAACTCTTTTAGATGCGGGTGTCTTCTTTGCTGCCTTTTACTTTGGTAGTCGTGAAGGAGCTGTAGTCGGAGGACTAGCAGGTTTCTTGATTGACCTCTTATCAGGCTACCCTCAGTGGATGTTTTTTAGCTTGGTCAATCATGCTTTGCAGGGATTTTTCGCAGGATTTAAAGGAAAAACTCAGTGGTTAGGCCTTATCTTAGCAACGATTGCCATGGTAGGGGGTTACGCCTTGGGTTCTACTTTGATGAATGGCTGGGCAGCAGCCCTACCAGAAATCTTACCAAATTTCATGCAAAATATGGTAGGGATGATTGTAGGATTTATTCTTAGTCAAAGTATCAAGAAGATTAAGTAATACTCTTTGAAAATCTCTTCAAACCACGTAAGCTTCACCTTGCCGTACTCAAGTATAGCCTGCGGCTAGCTTCCTAGTTTGCACTTTGATTTTCATTGAGTATAAAGAGGCTGAGTCAAAAGTCTTAAAAATCAGAAAAACGCATAGTATCAGGTGTTGGAACCTTGATACTATGCGTTTTATTGTGTGAAGATTTTCGAAGAATATTAATCAAAATAAAGCAAGTCTTTGCTGGTGTTTGTAAAGAGGTCAAAGCCATCCTTGGTAACAACACCGCAGTCTTCGATACGGACACCGACTTTACCAGGGATATAGATACCTGGTTCAACAGAGAAGCACATGCCTTCTTCGATGACCATGTCGTTTCCTTCCATGATAGATGGGAATTCGTGGACATCCATACCGATACCGTGACCAAGACGGTGGTTGAAGTACTCGCCGTAACCAGCTTTTTCGATGACCTCACGGGCAGCACGGTCCACTTCATGGGCAGTCACACCTGGTTTGATAAAGTCAAGAGCAGCTTGTTGGGCTTCAAGAGTCAAGTTATAAATGTCTTTCTTGAATTGGTCAGGTTTGCCGACTGCGACTGTACGAGTCATATCTGACGCATAGCCGTTGACTAGAACACCAAGGTCAAAGAGTAGAAGAGCATCATTTTCAACCTTATTAGCTGCTGGAATACCGTGTGGATTTGCAGCATTATCACCAGTCAAGACCATGGTATCAAAACTCATTTCATAGCCTTCACGTTTCATGGCAAAGTCAATTTGAGCGATGATATCTGTCTCAGTCTTATCAAGAGAAATATTGTCAAAACCAACATTAACAGCCTTGTCCGCATAGAGACCTGCAACCATCATTTTTTGCACTTCATCAGCTGATTTGATGAGGCGCATGCGTTGGATACGAGGTGTGAGGTTTTCAAAGTCAGCAGTCTCAAAGACAGTTTTCAAGCCATGATATTTGGTCAGGATGAGATTGTCAAACTCAACAGCGACACGTTTAAAGTCGTGCTGTGGAAGAGCATGTTTCATTTTTTGCCATGGGTTTTCAGAGTCCACATAGCCCACAACTGGGAAGGAAACAGTGCTAGTAGCACGCTCAACTTCAAGAGCTGGGACAAAAAGGAGGGGTTCTTGATCCGCTAGGACAAAAAGGAACATTTGGCGTTCATGGGGATCACTGTAAAAGCCAGTGAGGTAATTGATTGTGACGGGGTCAGATACGACAGCGACGTCTAGTTTTTCTGATTCAAGATATGTTACGATTTGTTGTAATTTAGACATATGCTACCTTCTTTCTACCCCTCTATTTTGGCAAAAAAAGAGAGAAAATGCAAGGGAGAAGGGTAAAAGAAAAGACAAAAAAACTCCGACAAGATAACGGAGTTCTTTGATATCATTTTCCTTTGTTTAAGAAAAGTCAGCCTTGCTTTTGACATCACTGTATTCTTCAGCGATTTCTTGACTGAGGATGTCCTCATAGGCAGGAAGTTGGATATCCTGACCATATTTCTTCTTGAGGGCAGTAGTGACTAGGCGATAAGCCAGATTGGCATTGCGAGAGAGGATGGGTCCGTGGAAGTAGGAACCAAAGACATTCTTATAATGAACCCCTTCGCCGACTTTTTCTTCGTTATTTCCATTTCCATAGACAACATGTCCCAGTGGTTTTTGGTCATCAGAGAGGAAGGTACGACCCTGGTGATTTTCAAAACCATAGTAGGTTTCATTGAAATCTTTATTGTGAATCTTGATGTCCCCAATAAAACGGTTATTGGTCTGGTTGAGGGTGTAGTGGCCCATGACACCGAGCCCTTCGATGCGTTTGCCTGAAGCTTCCACATAATATTGCCCCAATAGTTGGAAACCACCGCAGATAGCGAGAACCACACCGTCGTTTTGGATGTAGTTGTCAATGCTCTCTTTTTTAGCAGGTAGGTCGTCTGCAATAATACTTTGTTCAAAGTCTTGACCGCCACCGAAAAAGGCGATGTCGTAGTGATTTTCGTCAAAGTCATCATGGAGAGAAACGATGTCAACCGTCACATGGGCTCCCAGTTTTTCAGCCACATACTTGAGCATGAGGATGTTTCCATTGTCCCCGTAGGTATTCATGAGGTTACCGTAGAGGTGGGCAATATTGAGCTGATAGGGGTAATTGCCAGCTTTTGAGGAAAGTGAAGTATAAACCATTAGTTCATCTCCTTTCTAACAATCTGACGACTAGCCAGCAGTTCGCGGAATTCAAGCATAGCAGTATAGGTAGCTAGGATATAGGCATGCTTGCAGTCTTGATTCTCAATGGTTTTAAGAACTTGCTCCAGACTACTTATTTCAGTAATTTTATCAGCTGGATAGCCTGTCACTCGTAGACGACGAGCAATTTCAGAATGGCGAACACCGCCAGCGTTGATTTCGGGAATGTCCATGTCAGTGATTTGTTCAAAATCAGCATCCCAGATCCAGCTGGTGTCAATACCGTCTGCATAGTTAGCGTTAAGGAGGACAGATAGGCTAAATGGATAAGGTGCTAGTTTAATCATTTCGATAGCTTGGGTCGCACCGACTGGATTCTTAATCAAGACGAGAGTACATTCCTTATCACCGATATGGAAGGTTTCTTGGCGTCCAAAGACAGCACGGCTCTTATCAAATCCCTGTTTGATGAGTTGGGAATCGGCACCGAGGAAACGAGCAATAGCAACCGCAGCTAGGGCGTTGTAGATATTGTAAAGACCACCGATTTGAATACCGTATTCTTGTCCGTCTATGACAAAGCGAGAGCGATTGTTGGTCAACTCAACCAGTTTTGTCAAACGATAGTCTAAATCAGGACGTTTACATCCACAACCTTCACAGATATAGGCACCCAAGTTTGCATAGGTATTATGTTCATATTTGAGGATGCCTTGGCAGTCAGGACAGAGAATCCCTTCGGTATTATAGTGAGCCAGTTGAGCTGGACCTTTCTCCAAGTCAAAACCAAAATACTCTACAGGATTTGGAATAGCTGGCTTGTAGAAAAGTGGACTGTCTCCATTAAGGAGAACAGTGGCAGTAGGCACTTTACGAATAGCATCCAAAATCATCTTGTAAGTTGTGTAAATCTCACCATAGCGGTCCATCTGGTCACGGAAGATATTGGTGATAACAAAAAGGCTTGGCTGGATATAGTCACAGATACGAGATAGACTGGCTTCGTCAATTTCGAGAACGGCAATATTTTTCCCAGTTTTAGAAGATTTGGCTGTTAAGAAGGTTGTCGCAATTCCTGTAATCATGTTGGCACCGCTTGGGTTGGTCAGAACTTGACCATAAACCTCTTTTAAAATGCCGACAGTGAGGGCAGTTGTCAGGGTTTTTCCATTTGTTCCAGTGACCACGACAATCTCGTAGTTCTTAGCTAGGTTTTGTAAAATATCTTTATCAAATTGAAGGGCAAGTTTTCCTGGAAGCGTACTTCCACGGCCAAGACGGCTTAAAATGAAGTGGGAAGAACGCCCAGCAAGAAGGCCCAAAGTAGTTTTTAAGTTCATGTTTCTATTATATCATACTGCGCCCAGCAGTCCAATAACTAAAGTAACCTCTAAGATCAACTAAAGAAGTAACCTTAGAGGTGCTTTTTAGGTTCTGATTAAACCAATCAAATACAATATCTTTGAATTTGATAACTTTGGCAACTTTAAGAAATAAATCTTTCTTGCTCTGAACATAAGAAAGGAGAGGACATCAATTACCTTCTGCAGGTTTTAAAATTTCATTAATCCATTATAGTTGACAAAGATACCTAACTTTTGGGATTTAGATTATTTTTTGGAAAGTCTCTTTTATAATAAATTACGAATTTTTTCTTTTATAAATGCGTTAAGAGGATAGTGTTTATCAAGATATTCTAGGAGTGCCTGAGCAGATTCAGAAATTCGTTCGTAACCTTGCAAAAAGTAGGGTAATTGTTTGGCTTCATTTGGATAACCTTTTTCAAATCGTCTGTTGCTGTTAAAAATATCTATAAAATTAGATTTAGAAGTTTTTTCCAAATTGATTAGTTCAGTCCAGAGCTTGACAGATCTGTTTTGGATGAAATCATAAGCAGCCAATTTTTCCCCTCGTTGATAGCGACCTAGTCCTATATATAGGTTGCATAAAATTTCTCCCAACAGCCATTCACGATCTCTATTTTCTTTTGATGGCAATCTTTGTGGCTGGCAGATTGTTCCATCAAAACCGACCTCCTTCCAGATAATTTTGCCTTCAGCGAAAGGAATGTTTACTAGTTCGTGAGCTTCAAAGATAGCAAATTCACAAAAAACATCATCTTCAAATAGAACTTTATGTCCGTCCACTGTATTTTGGTAGTGAAATGCAATTGGTTCTAGATTACTTAACCAAGTTAGATCCTGGATATAGGCCTGCTTGTAGCCATCTTTTACAATAACAAAGAAATCCAAATCGGAGTACTGATCCAATCGTTCTCTTTCTGATCCGCAAGAACCAAGTGCCAGCAAAGCTAGTGCTTGTCTAGAATCTTTTAGAGACTGACCAATATCATCTAGTCTTTGTAATAGTAATTCTGTTTTATTCATATCGTTACCTCATTGTTTCTTGTTTACAGACATTATATAGTTAATATTTTCGAAAGTCAATTTCATCCCATACCAAATATATACTAATGTAATATGGGATTTCTTTCGATATTTTTTACAATGATAAAGTTTAAACATTTTGCGGAGTATTGCTCATATTATCAAGAACGAAGAAATTTGAAGTATTCTTTCGATGAAAATATACATACGACCCGCGCGAAGAGTGCCTAATTTACCTAATTAGGCACGAAACAATCATTGCAAAATATCTTTTTAAATTACTCATAAAACGATGAGCTGAAGCGAGTTATTCAAAGTCATATGTCTTGCTGATATTTGAAAGAGTGACCTGAAACTCAATATATAATTAGGACTGCTAAATAAAGTTTGGCTACTATATCACAAAAGAGGGAAAAGACAGATTTGATACTCAATGAAAATCAAAGAGCAAACTAGGAAGCTAGCCGCAGGTTGCTCAAAGCACTGCTTTGAGGTTGTAGATAGAACTGACGAAGTCAGTAACATATATACGGCAAGGTGAAGCTGACGTGGTTTGAATTTGATTTTCGAAGAGTATGAGATTCCGCAGAAATAAAAACAGCCCAAAGAGGGCTGTTCGATACGATCAAATCTCAACTTAAATCGCAAACAAGTCATTCAAGTTCTCAGCCAAGGTTGGGTGAGTGAAGATTTGTTTTGTAAAGTAAGTGTAAGGAATCTTGTTGTCCATAGCAACAGTGATGATGTTGATGATTTCTTGAGAACCTTCTGAGAAGATGCTTGCTCCAAGAATTTCTTTTGTTTCAGTATTAACAACAGCTTTGAAAGCTCCACGAAGGTCTCCATTTACGTGACCACGAGGCATTGCTGCAACAGGGATTTCCTTAACAGCGTATGGAAGTTTCAAATCAGCTGCTTGGCTTTCAGTCAAACCTACTTGTGAAAGCGCAGGTGTGATGAACATAGTATTTGGTACATTGAGACGGTCTTCAAGTGTGTAGCTGCCATCTCCAGCAAGGTAGCTGTAAACAACACGGAAGTCATCAAGTGAAATGTAAGTAAATTGAAGGCCGCCGTTGACATCTCCAACTGCAAAGACACCAGGAACGTTTGTTTGACAATGTTTGTCTACTTTAATAGCACCACGTTCAGTTAGTTCAATATCTGTATTTTCAAGTTGAAGTGGTTCTACATTTGGTTTGCGTCCAGTTGCGTAAAGAAGGGCGTCGAAACGGTAAGTTTCATTTTCAGTTACGACAAGCACTTGGTCACCGTCATTTTTAATTTCAGTAGTACGGATATTTTGAAGCAATTCAATACCGTCTTCTTCCATGTATTGTTTAGCAAGAGCTGCGATGGAAGGTTCTGCACGAGGAAGGAAAGTATCCAAGGCATCTAGAACTGTGACCTTACTTCCAAGTTTGTTGTAAAGGCCAGCAAATTCAAGACCGATATTTCCACCACCAAGGACTCCAAGGTTTTCAGGCAATTTGTCCAAGTTTTGGATACCTGTTGAGTCAAAGACGTTTTTGCTTGTAGCAAGTCCAGGGATTGGCAAGACGTTTGAAACAGCACCAGTGTTGATGACGATTGTTTCAGCAGTCAGTTCTTGTTTTTCATCACCAGCTTGGATTTCGATGACTTTATTTGAAAGGAAGTGAGCTTCCGCATCAAAGATGTCCACGCCTGTACCAGCAACAGTAGCATAGTTTTTACCGTTGAGGCGACCAGTGATAGTGTTTTTGGTAGCAATGACTTCTTCAAAAGGCAAGTCTTTTTCAGCAGCAACTAGCAAAGTTTTAGTTGGGATACAACCGATGTTGATACAAGTTCCACCGTACATAGCTTTGCTACGTTCAACGAGGGCAACTTTTTTACCAGCTGAAGCCAATTTACCTGCTAGTGTTTTACCAGCTTTACCAAATCCGATAACGATTAAATCATAAGTTAACATTTAGAGTTCCTCCTATTCGAATTTCATTCTAGCACAAGAAAAAAACTTTTGCACAATTCTGCTACGCTTTAAAAAAGTTTATGAAATAGTGGAAATTATAGACTTACTTTCTCAAAAAAATCGTTTACATGACTTTATCGACGGATTAGGCTATCTTTTGCTTCTCTCTTGTGTTATACTAGATAGGTTGCAAAGAAAACAGTACTTTTCTTTTGTGGAAAAGAAGCAACACGATTTTATATCCAGTATATGAAAATACGTCATAAAAAGAAAAGTATAAACTAAGCCCTATAGGGTGGCTTCGCACCACCTTTAGAAAGAAGAATAACGTGAAATTTAATGAATTAAACTTGTCTGCTGATTTGCTAGCAGAGATTGAAAAAGCTGGTTTTGTAGAAGCTAGTCCGATCCAAGAACAAACTATTCCCTTGGCTCTTGAAGGTAAGGACGTTATCGGTCAAGCTCAGACTGGTACAGGAAAAACTGCAGCCTTTGGCTTGCCTACCCTTGAAAAAATCCGTACAGAAGAAGCGACCATCCAAGCTTTGGTTATCGCTCCAACACGTGAACTCGCTGTCCAAAGTCAAGAAGAACTCTTCCGCTTTGGTCGCAGTAAGGGAGTCAAGGTTCGCTCAGTATATGGTGGATCAAGCATTGAAAAACAAATTAAGGCTCTTAAATCTGGTGCCCATATCGTGGTGGGAACTCCAGGTCGCCTCTTGGACTTGATTAAACGCAAGGCCTTGAAATTACAAGATATTGAAACTCTTATCCTTGACGAAGCGGATGAAATGCTCAACATGGGCTTCCTTGAAGATATCGAAGCTATCATTTCTCGTGTCCCTGAAAACCGTCAAACTTTGCTTTTCTCAGCAACTATGCCAGATGCCATCAAACGTATCGGTGTTCAGTTTATGAAAGAACCTGAGCATGTGAAGATTGCTGCTAAGGAATTGACAACGGAATTGGTTGACCAATACTATATTCGTGTTAAAGAACAAGAAAAATTTGATACCATGACTCGTCTTATGGATGTGGAACAGCCTGAACTTGCTATCGTATTTGGGCGTACAAAACGCCGTGTAGATGAATTGACTCGTGGTTTGAAAATCCGTGGCTTCCGTGCAGAAGGAATTCATGGAGATTTAGACCAAAACAAACGTCTTCGTGTCCTTCGTGACTTCAAAAATGGTAATCTTGATGTTCTAGTTGCGACGGACGTTGCAGCGCGTGGGTTGGATATTTCAGGTGTGACCCATGTCTATAACTACGATATTCCACAAGATCCTGAAAGTTACGTTCACCGTATCGGTCGTACAGGTCGTGCTGGTAAGTCAGGTCAGTCTATTACTTTCGTATCACCAAATGAAATGGGCTATCTTCAAATCATTGAAAACTTGACCAAGAAACGTATGAAAGGTCTCAAACCTGCAAGTGCAGAAGAAGCCTTCCAAGCAAAAAAACACGTAGCCCTCAAGAAAATCGAACGTGATTTTGCAGATGAGACTATCCGTGCCAACTTTGAGAAATTTGGTAAGGATGCTCGTAAGTTAGCTGCCGAATTTACTCCAGAAGAATTGGCAATGTATATCTTGAGTCTGACTGTTCAAGACCCAGATAGTCTTCCTGAAGTAGAGATTGCACGTGAAAAACCACTGCCATTTAAACCATCAGGTAATGGATTCGGTGGTAAAGCTAAGGGAGGTCGTGGAGGCCGTCGTGGGGATGATCGTCGAGACCGTGATCGCCGTGGCAATGGTCGTCGTGATGATTTCAAAAAAGGAAGTCGTGGCAATGATCGTTTTGATAAAGACAGACGTTACCGTAATAAAGACAATAAAAAACCACGCAATACTTCAAGTGAAAAGCAAACAGGCTTTGTTATTCGTAATAAGGGCGATAAATAAGAAAAAGCGGTTCAAAATTGAACTGCACCCCAAAAGTTAGACAGAAAAAATCTAACTTTTGGGGTGTTTTTATTATGAAATTAACTTATGATG
>NZ_CAMHZG010000018.1:0-22744 GCF_946190115.1 Streptococcus mitis
TTTCTAACAAAACCTAAATTGTTAATTTTAGATGAGCCAATCAATGGTTTAGATCCAATAGGAATTCAAGAAATTCGGAATCTTTTGTTGTCTCTTTCTAAGGAATGTGGTGTTACAATATTCATCTCAAGTCATATTTTATCGGAAATTTCACAGATAGCAGATAAGATTGGTGTTATCAAAAATGGAGAAATGCTAGAACAAGTCTCTATGAAAGAGCTTAAGAGAGAGAATATTGACTTAGAAGAATATTTTATGTCACATTTTCTAAATGAAATTTAAGAATTATGAGGTAGATTAGGAATGAAACAATTGACAAAGTACCATAAGAAGTCTTTTTATACTTTCATGATTTTTAATATACTAGTTCCTTTAACTAATATTGCTTTTGCTTATTCTATTAAAATTATAATTGATAGTGGTATGTCCCAAAATGAAGATGCCTTAACTCAAGCGGTACTAGTAGGAGCTAGTGTTATTTTCATTTATGCAGGACTGAACTTTATATCTCTTCGATTGAGAAATAAACTTGTTAGGCAAATCATGTCAAGATACAAAAACAAGGTGTTCCAATCTATTTTAGATAGTGATTATAGAGACTTTTCTAAAGAAAAATCAGGGAAGTTTATTTCTGTATTAACTGAAAATATGAAGAAAATTGAGCAAGATTATCTACACCAGTATTTTAATATTTCAAAAAACCTTTCCTTAATGATTTTTTCACTCCTAGCTATGTTTATAGGTAATTGGTTTTTGACCTTATTAGTTATCATTGCTAGCATTATTCCTATGATGATTTCAGGATTTATTGGACAAAAATCAGCCTCTCTACAAAATAGTTCTATGATAGCCGATCAGAAATATTTAGCTAAGGTTAAAGATATTTTAGCAGGGTTTCTAGTTATAAAAAGTTTTAATGTGAAAGAGGCTATCGGTCAAGATTACAAAAATGAAAGCGAAAAATTGGATGAGATATATTTCATCAAAGGGAAATTTGATGTTTTATCTAATGTTATTTCTCAACTTTCAGGGATGATTGTTTTTTTAGTAGCCTTTGGTGGAGGAATGTATCTCGTATTTAATGGCTATACCACAATTGGGAGTGTAACAGCTATTGTTCAACTAGTCAATTTTGTAGTAATACCACTAAATGAAGTTGGTATGGGAATAAGTAAATTCCGTGAAGGTCAGGCAACACTAGATGCATTTGAGGTAAAAGATGTAACAGAACTTCAGACTGGTAAAACGAAAGAATATTTCGATGATGTTATTTCTTTTTCAAATATAGACTTTTCTTACCCTAATACAGAAGAAAAAATTTTTAACCATTTATCATTGAAGATTCAAAAAGGGGAAAAAATTGCAATTGTAGGAATGTCAGGGAGTGGGAAATCAACTTTGCTCAATCTATTACTGCGTTTTTACGATGTAACAAGTGGGCACATCTCCATTGATAATATAGATTTACAAGCTATTTCAGCAGGGAGCCTTTATAACTTAATGACTATTGTTCAACAAGACGTTTATATCTTTGATGATACTTTAAGAGCAAATATTACTCTTAATCAATTCTTCACTGATGAGGAAATAAAGCAAGCTGTACAGCAGTCAGGTCTAGAAAGTTATGTTTTAGAAAATGAATCTGGTCTACAATCTTTATGTGGAGAGAATGGATCAAATTTATCTGGCGGACAAAAACAAAGAGTTAGTATTGCGCGTGCCTTGATTCGAAAAACACCAATCTTATTATTGGACGAGGCAACCTCATCTTTGGATAATCAAGTAACTACTGAAATTGAAAGTTCAATCTTGGATATTCAAAATTTGACGGTTCTTGTTGTTACGCATAAGTTAAATAAGAGCATGTTGAAAAAATACAATAGAATTCTTTTTATGAAAAATGGAGTTATTGTTGAAGATGGTTCTTTTGATAACTTGATGGATAGGAAAGGTGAATTTTATAAATTGGTTGAGTTGAGTGTGTAATGCTACCAGAATAAAAAGAGGATGAAAATCTTTAATCTCAAGTTCTTTTTCAATAATGTTATGGTTGTATAAACAAAGGGAATTTGAGAATTAAAAAGTGACTAAAAAAGAAGGCTAAATAATATTGATCTGTAAAATACAACTCATCGAATATGATTAAATGGTAAATATCAATTAAATTGAAAATTTTATAGTGTTATAATATAATTAAACCATAAGAGCAAGAAGGTTGTTCTAAAAAAATAATCTTAGTATAGCTTATCTCTGACAAATATTTAGATTTTAGAGCTGTTTAATTTTAAGCAGTCATTATTTTTAAACATTAGGGGCTTCAAAGGAGAATATTTAAAATGAAACATTTTTTTGCAGGAATTGGTGAGATAAGATTTAGTAGTTATCTATTGTCTCTATGTGTAGGACTAGCCCCTCTTTTTCATATCTATGTAATAGGCTCTGAAATGAATTTTGTGAAAATAGTGTTATCTATTTTGGGAATTATATTTGTTTGTATTTTAACTATTGCTCGAATTTATAGAAGATTTTTCTATAATTCACTAGAATAGTATGGGTTAGTTAATCAATTGGAACTATTATTTTTGTTATACTTTACCACTTTTAAGTTTTTACATTAAACAACCGAATGAAGTGAAAGTTGTTTATCCTAGAAAGGAAAACTCTCAAATTGCCCTACAAAGTTTTACTCTTCGACCTTGACCATACCTTGCTTGATTTTGATGCTGCTGAGGATGTGGCTTTGACGCAACTTCTAAAAGAAGAAGGAGTTGCAGATATTCAGGCTTATAAAGACTATTATGTTCCTATGAATAAGGCTCTCTGGAAGGACTTAGAGCAAAAGAAAATTAGTAAACAAGAGCTGGTTAACACGCGCTTTTCTCGTTTATTTGCTCATTTTGGACAGGAAAAAGACGGTAGTTTTCTAGCCCAGCGTTACCAATTTTACCTTGCCCAGCAGGGGCAAACTTTTTCAGGCGCTCATGAACTTTTGGACAGCCTCATCGAGCGTGATTATGAGCTATATGCTGCGACAAATGGCATTACTGCCATTCAGACAGGGCGTTTGGCTCAGTCTGGTCTAGCACCTTATTTCAATCAAGTCTTTATCTCTGAACAGTTGCAAACACAAAAGCCAGATGCTCTCTTTTATGAAAAAATCGGTCAACAGATTACAGGCTTTAGTGAAGAAAAGACTCTGATGATTGGAGATTCCCTAACCGCCGACATTCAAGGTGGCAATAATGCGGGGATTGACACGATTTGGTACAATCCTCATCACCTCGAAAATCACACACAAGCCCAGCCGACTTACGAAGTCCATTCTTACCAAGACTTGCTGGATTGTTTAGATAAACTGTAAAAAGTGGTTTAGAAAGCCACTTTTTGCTATAATAGAGGCAGTA
Source organism: Streptococcus mitis (assembly GCF_946190115.1). GTDB lineage: Bacteria > Bacillota > Bacilli > Lactobacillales > Streptococcaceae > Streptococcus > Streptococcus mitis_CO. Next base: position 3,405 of record NZ_CAMHZG010000018.1, read on the forward strand.
AAAACGAAGGAGTCGGCTATGGAACACTCGTCTTGGCATGCTTTGATTAAGGCGCAATTACCTGAGGGTTATTTTGGGAAAATCAATCAGTTTATGGAGCAGGTCTATGCTCAGGGGACTATTTATCCACCCAAGGAAAAGGTTTTTCAGGCTCTCTTGACAACACCGCTTGAAGAAGTTAAGGTGGTGATTCTAGGGCAAGATCCCTATCACGGGCCAGGTCAAGCGCAGGGCTTGAGTTTTTCTGTACCGGACTCTATCCCAGCTCCACCATCCTTGCAAAATATATTGAAAGAATTGTCAGATGATATCGGGGTTAAGAAATCTCATGATTTGACAGCTTGGGCTGAGCAAGGAGTCTTGCTTCTTAATGCTTGTTTGACGGTTCCTGCTGGACGTGCCAATGGTCATGCTGGGCAGATATGGGAGCCTTTTACGGATGCTGTGATTCAGGTGGTTAATCATCTAGATAGACCAGTCGTTTTTGTACTCTGGGGAGTCTATGCACGTAGGAAGAAGGTCTTGGTTACCAATCCTCATCACTTGATTATCGAATCAGCCCATCCCAGTCCTTTGTCAGTTTATAGAGGATTTTGGGGTTCCAAGCCTTTTTCCAAGGCCAATGCATTCTTAAAAGAGACAGGACAAGAGCCAATCGATTGGCTTAGATAAGGAGAAGATATGCCACAGTTAGCGACAATTTGCTACATTGATAACGGGAAAGAACTGCTTATGCTCCACCGCAATAAGAAACCCAATGATGTCCATGAAGGGAAATGGATTGGTGTGGGGGGTAAGCTAGAGAGAGGTGAGACCCCTCAGGAATGCGCAACGCGTGAAATCCTTGAAGAAACAGGGCTCAAAGCCAAGCCGGTTCTAAAAGGTGTCATCACTTTCCCTGAATTTACACCAGATTTAGACTGGTACACCTATGTTTTTAAGGTGACGGAGTTTGAGGGCGACTTGATTGACTGCAACGAGGGAACGCTGGAATGGGTTCCCTATGACGAGGTTTTGAGCAAGCCGACTTGGGAAGGTGACCATACCTTTGTTGAGTGGCTTTTAGAGGATAAACCCTTCTTTTCAGCCAAGTTTGTTTATGATGGGGATAAATTGTTGGATACCCAAGTCGATTTCTATGAATAAAGGAGAAAGCAGATGCTACTAATCAAAAATGGTCGTGTAATGGATCCCAAGTCTGGTTTGGATCAAGTGTGTGATGTCTTAGTTCAAGATGGGAAAATTGTCAAAATTGCACCTGAGATTAAAGAAGAAGGAGCAGAACTGATTGACGCTAATGGTCTTGTAGTTGCTCCTGGCTTGGTCGATATCCATGTTCATTTCCGTGAACCTGGTCAAACCCACAAGGAAGATATTCATACTGGTGCCCTAGCGGCCGCCGCAGGTGGTTTTACAACGGTTGTCATGATGGCTAATACTAGTCCAACCATTTCAGATGTAGAAACCCTGCAAGAAGTTCTCCAGTCAGCTGCCAAAGAGAAGATCAATGTTAAGACGGTTGCGACAATAACTAAGAATTTTAATGGGCAAGATTTGACTGACTTTAAGGCACTCTTAGAAGCTGGAGCTGTTGGTTTCTCAGACGACGGTATTCCACTTGAAAGTAGTAAAGTTGTCAAGGAAGCCATGGAGGAAGCTAAAAAGCTTAATACCTTTATTAGTCTTCATGAGGAAGATCCAGGATTGAACGGTGTTCTTGGGTTTAATGAAAACATTGCTAAAGAACATTTCCATATCTGTGGTGCGACTGGGGTAGCTGAGTATGCTATGATGGCGCGTGATGTCATGATTGCCTATGCAACCAAAGCCCATGTTCATATTCAGCATTTGTCTAAGGAAGAAAGTGTTAAAGTAGTGGAGTTTGCTCAAGGATTGGGAGCGCAAGTCACAGCAGAAGTAGCGCCACAGCATTTTTCTAAGACCGAAGCGCTCCTTTTGACACAAGGAAGCAATGCCAAGATGAATCCACCGCTTCGTTTGGAATCAGACCGTCGTGCTGTTATCGAAAGTCTCAAGTCAGGCGTCATCACAGTTATCGCGACTGACCACGCGCCTCACCATGCAGATGAGAAAAATGTCGAAGATATTACCAAAGCGCCATCTGGCATGACTGGCTTAGAAACATCTCTATCTCTTGGCTTGACCTATTTGGTGGAAACTGGTGAGTTGAGCTTGATGGAATTACTTGAAAAAATGACATACAACCCAGCCAAGCTTTACAGCTTTGAAGCAGGTTACTTGGCTGAGAATGGTCCAGCGGACATCACTATTTTTGATGCTAAGGCTGACCGCCTTGTGGACTCCCATTTTGCTTCCAAAGCAGCTAATTCACCATTTATCGGTGAAACCTTAAAAGGGCAGGTTAAATATACCATCTGTAAGGGACAAATTGTCTATCAAAACTAGGTGATAGTCTGCTCTGTAAACAAAAAGAATAAAGAGCTTATATGTACCAGACCCATCATTTTAAAGACAAGTTTATCTTATTTTTAAAGATATTTTTTCCTATCCTGATTTATCAATTTGCCAATTATTCTGCCTCCTTTGTTGATACGACTATGACAGGCCAATACAATACCATGGATTTAGCTGGTGTGTCTATGGCAACCAGTATCTGGAATCCTTTCTTTACATTCCTGACAGGGATTGTATCAGCCCTGGTGCCCATCATTGGTCACCATCTTGGTCGAGGCAAAAAGGAAGAGGTTGCGTCTGATTTTTACCAGTTCATCTATCTGGCCTTGGGTCTATCTGTGCTCTTGCTGGGGATGGTACTTTTCTTGTCACCACCAATCTTGAATCATATTGGACTAGAAGCACCAGTGGCGGCAGTAGCGGTTCGCTATCTCTGGTTTTTATCTATCGGGATTATCCCCTTGTTGCTCTTTAGTGTTATACGCTCCTTGCTGGATTCGCTGGGCTTGACCAAACTGTCCATGTACCTCATGCTTTTGTTACTTCCCTTGAATAGTGGATTTAACTATCTCTTGATTTACGGGGCCTTTGGAGTTCCAGAGCTGGGAGGGGCTGGTGCAGGTTTAGGTACTTCCTTGGCCTACTGGGTCTTGCTGGGAATTTCTGTTCTGGTTTTATTTAAACAGGAGAAGCTCAAAGCCTTGCATTTTGAGAAACGCATTCCGCTTAATATGGATAAAATCAAGGAAGGAGTTCGCTTAGGTCTGCCTATTGGGGGAACTGTCTTTGCGGAAGTGGCTATCTTTTCCGTGGTTGGCTTGATTATGGCTAAGTTCTCGTTCTTGATTATCGCTAGTCACCAGTCAGCCATGAATTTTTCAAGTCTTATGTACGCCTTTCCTATGAGTATCTCATCGGCTATGGCTATTGTTGTTTCCTATGAAGTGGGAGCCAAGCGATTTGATGATGCTAAAACCTATATTGGTCTAGGAAGATGGACTGCCCTCATTTTTGCGGCCTTCACCTTAACTTTCCTTTACATTTTTAGGGGAAATGTGGCCAGTCTTTATGGTAACGATCCAGAATTTATCGATTTGACAGCGCGTTTTTTGACTTACAGCCTTTTCTTCCAGTTAGCAGATACCTTTGCGGCACCGCTTCAGGGAATTTTACGGGGTTATAAGGATACAGTTATTCCTTTTTACCTTGGTTTGGTTGGTTATTGGGGCGTATCAATCCCAGTGGCTATAGTCTTCGATTCCCTAACAGATTTTGGAGCTTATTCTTACTGGGTTGGTTTGATTATTAGTCTAATCGTGAGTGGGGCGCTTTACCGTTGGCGTTTAACTGTGATTATGAAGAGATTTGAATCTTTAGTAAAATCTAAACGCTAAAAAGTTTGTGAAAAAATATTCTTGATAAGGAAATCCCTTATTCCTATGGGGTTTTCTTTTTTATTTTGTGAAATTTATTTTAGAAAAACTTTGACAGTGCTTTCTAAAAACGGTAAAATAGTAAGGTAAGAAGAAAGTTAGAAAGGCAAGAAGATGTCAACTTTAGATAAAAATCTTTTGCTAAAGATGTTCCGTAAGATGGAAGAAATCCGTCGCATGGACTTAAAAATTGCGCAATTAGTAAAGAAAGGAAAAGTGCCAGGAATGACGCATTTTTCTGTTGGTGAAGAGGCAGCTAACGTGGGGGCTATGTTAGCTCTCAATCCAGATGATCTGATTACCTCAAATCACCGTGGACACGGGCAAGCCATTGCCAAAGGAATTGACCTAAACGGAATGATGGCTGAAATCCTTGGAAAATACACTGGAACCTGTAAAGGTAAAGGTGGTTCTATGCATATCGCCGACCTTGATGCTGGTAACCTCGGTGCCAATGGTATCGTAGGTGGTGGTATGGGAATCGCTGTTGGTGCAGCCCTCAGTCAGCAAATGCAAAATACCGGAAAAATCGTTGTCTGCTTCTTTGGAGATGGTGCGACCAACGAAGGTGTTTTCCACGAAGCAGTGAACATGGCTTCTATCTGGAACCTGCCAGTCATTTTCTATTGCATTAACAACGGTTACGGTATCTCTGCGGATATCAAGAAAATGACCAATGTAGAACATATCCATCAACGTAGCACCGCTTATGGAATTCCTGGAATGTTCATCGAAGACGGTAACAATGTCATCGATGTCTATGAAGGATTTAAGAAAGCTGTAGATCATGTTCGTGGTGGCAATGGTCCAGTCTTGATTGAAAGTGTAACTTATCGCTGGCTTGGTCACTCATCATCTGACCCTGGTAAATATCGTACACGTGAAGAAGTGGAATTGTGGAAACAAAAAGACCCAATCGAAAACCTCCGCAAGTACCTCATTGAAAATAATATTGCAAGTGCCGAAGAATTGGAAGAAATCCAAGCGCAAGTAAAGGAAGCAGTAGAAGCTTCTGTTAAATTTGCAGAGGAAAGTCCATTCCCACCGCTTGAATCAGCCTTTGAAGATATATACGCAGACTAAGGAGAAAGAGATAAAATGAAAATAAAAACAATGTCCTTCCGTGACACCATTATCCTTGCTATGTCTGAGGAAATGCGTCGCGATGAAAATGTGTTCTTGATGGGAGAAGACGTCGGTGTCTTCGGAGGAGACTTCGGAACTTCTGTTGGAATGCTTGAAGAATTTGGTCCAGAACGCGTTCGTGACTGTCCGATTTCTGAAGCTGCCATTTCAGGAGCAGCAGCAGGAGCAGCCATGACAGGACTTCGTCCCATCGTCGATATGACCTTCATGGACTTTTCTGTTATTGCCATGGACAATATCGTCAACCAAGCCGCTAAAACTCGTTACATGTTTGGTGGCAAAGGTCAGGTTCCAATGACCGTTCGATGCGCTGCTGGTAACGGAGTTGGTTCTGCAGCCCAGCACTCGCAATCACTAGAGTCTTGGTTTACTCACATTCCTGGACTTAAGGTTGTAGCACCTGGAACACCTGCTGACATGAAAGGATTGCTTAAGTCTTCTATCCGTGATAATAACCCTGTTATCATCCTTGAGTACAAGTCAGAATTTAACCAAAAAGGGGAAGTGCCAGTTGATCCAGACTACACGATTCCACTTGGAGTTGGGGAAATCAAACGCCAAGGTACGGATGTAACAGTTGTTACTTATGGAAAAATGCTTCGCCGTGTGGTTCAAGCTGCTGAAGAATTAGCAGAAGAAGGAATCTCTGTTGAAATTGTTGACCCACGTACCCTTGTTCCGCTTGATAAGGATATTATCATTAACTCAGTTAAGAAGACTGGTAAGGTTGTTCTGGTCAACGATGCCCACAAAACAAGTGGTTATATTGGAGAGATTTCAGCAATTATTTCAGAATCAGAAGCATTTGACTATCTAGATGCACCAATTCGCCGTTGTGCAGGAGAAGATGTGCCAATGCCTTACGCGCAAAACCTAGAAAATGCAATGATTCCAACCGTTGAAAGCATCAAAGATGCCATCCGTAAAACATATAATAAAGAATAAATCTACATAAGATAAATTATGTAAAATAATGGTTGCTTTTAACTTTAGTAACTTGAGATATGTAATGTACCCAAGTTATTTCTAAAGTTGCGACAGGAGAGAGTCGAATCGATGTTATTCGACGAACGACTTAGTAAGTCTACAAGGTTGACCGCCTGATAGCGGCAACCGTAGTAACTTGAGACACGTTCCGTGTCCAAGTTACTTGTAGAGTTGAACTCGGGCTAAAGTCTGTGTGAAAAAGATAAACTTTCCTAGAAACTAAAGTTTCCTATTTTCACTTTGACTTTTGACGCCCTTTACATCATTTAATTGAATTCGGACGGAGGTCTGCGAAAAAAAGATAGATTTCCTTGTGTTCATCGAACACATCGTCAATCTCCTATTTTTTCATTGCCCTCTGCGTCCTTAATATCTTATATTCGAACACGGGCTAAAAGCTCGGAAAAAAGATAAATCTCCTTGGCTTCATCGAAACCATCGTCGATTTCCTATTTTTCAGTCGCTTTTAACGCCCTTTGTATCATAAATAGAATTGGAGAGGTCATGGCTGATGACAAGCTAAGAGCGACTCCTGCGGCTAGAAAGTTAGCGGATGATTTAGGGATCAACCTCTACGACGTTTCTGGCTCAGGTGCAAACGGTCGTGTCCACAAAGAAGACGTGGAAACTTATAAAGACACAAACGTGGTTCGCATTTCGCCACTTGCAAAAAGAATTGCCTTCGAACATAACATTGCTTGGCAGGAAATCCAAGGAACTGGTCATCGTGGTAAAATCATGAAGAAGGATGTTTTGGCCTTGCTTCCTGAAAATATCGAAAACGACACCATCAAGTCTCCTGCTCAAATTGAAAAAGTGGAAGAAGTTCCAGATAATATCACTCCTTATGGTGAAATTGAACGTATTCCAATGACACCAATGCGTAAGGTTATTGCCCAACGTATGGTTGAATCTTACCTAACTGCTCCAACCTTCACGCTCAACTATGAAGTTGATATGACTGAAATGTTGGCTCTTCGTAAGAAGGTGCTTGAGCCAATCATGGAAGCAACTGGGAAGAAGACTACTGTAACAGACCTTCTTTCACTTGCAGTTGTTAAGACTCTTATGAAACACCCCTACATCAATGCTTCGTTGACAGAAGATGGCAAGACTATTATCACTCACAACTATGTCAATCTTGCCATGGCAGTTGGGATGGATAATGGATTGATGACACCTGTTGTTTACAATGCTGAGAAGATGAGTCTTTCAGAACTGGTTGTAGCCTTCAAGGATGTCATTGGCCGTACCTTGGATGGCAAATTGGCTCCAAGTGAGTTGCAAAATTCAACATTTACAATCAGTAATTTGGGAATGTTTGGCGTTCAGTCCTTTGGTCCGATCATCAACCAACCAAACTCAGCTATCCTTGGTGTCAGTTCGACAATTGAGAAGCCAGTTGTCGTCAATGGTGAAATTGTGATTCGCCCTATCATGAGCCTAGGATTAACTATTGACCACCGTGTCGTAGATGGTATGGCTGGCGCTAAGTTTATGAAGGACTTGAAAGAGTTGATTGAAAACCCAATCTCAATGTTGATTTAAGAGCAAGAGTATTCATTTTTAAGATATAGATAAAGGAAGGAAGACATGGCCTTAGAAGTAATTATGCCAAAAGCCGGCGTGGATATGACAGAAGGACAAATCGTCCAATGGAATAAAAAAGTCGGAGAATTTGTAAAAGAAGGAGAAATCCTTTTGGAAATCATGACTGATAAAGTCAGCATGGAATTGGAAGCAGAAGAAGATGGTTACTTGATCGCTATCCTCAAAGGAGATGGTGAAACTGTCCCTGTAACGGAAGTTATCGGTTACCTTGGTGAAGAAGGTGAAAACATCCCAACAGCTGGAGCCGCAGCGCCAGAAGCTAGCCCAGCACCTGCAGCAAGTGCCTCAAACGATGATGGTAAGAGCGATGATGCTTTTGATATCGTTGTGATTGGTGGAGGTCCTGCTGGCTATGTTGCAGCCATTAAAGCTGCCCAACTCGGTGGGAAGGTTGCCCTTGTTGAGAAATCTGAACTTGGTGGAACCTGCTTAAACCGTGGATGTATTCCAACCAAGACCTACCTTCATAACGCTGAAATTATTGAAAATATTGGTCATGCTGCAAACCGTGGTATCGTCATTGAAAATCCAAACTTCACTGTAGATATGGACAAACTTTTAGAAACTAAATCTAAAGTTGTTAATACTCTTGTTGGTGGAGTTGCTGGTCTTCTTCGTAGCTACGGAGTTACTGTTCATAAAGGAATTGGTACGATCACTAAGGACAAGAATGTCTTGGTAAATGGTTCTGAATTGCTTGAAACAAAGAAAATCATCCTTGCTGGTGGTTCAAAAGTAAGCAAAATCAATGTTCCTGGTATGGAATCATCTCTTGTGATGACTAGTGATGACATCCTTGAAATGAACGAAGTTCCAGAAAGCCTCGTTATCATCGGTGGTGGGGTTGTCGGTATCGAACTCGGTCAAGCATTCATGACCTTCGGTTCAAAAGTTACTGTTATCGAAATGATGGATCGCATTGTTCCAGCGATGGATGCGGAAGTATCTAAAAACCTTCGCTTGATTCTTGAACGCAAAGGTATGACGATCTTGACAGGTACTAAACTTCAAGAAATTATTGAAGAAGATGGCAAACTCCGTATCAAAGTTGAAGGAAAAGATGATATCATCGCTAGCAAAGCTCTCCTTTCAATTGGTCGTGTGCCAGACCTTGAAGGAATTGGCGAAGTTGAGTTTGAATTGGATCGTGGACGTATCAAGGTTAACGAGTACATGGAAACTTCTGTTCCTGGTATTTATGCACCAGGCGATATCAACGGTACTAAGATGTTGGCTCACGCTGCCTTCCGTATGGGTGAAGTTGCTGCTGAAAATGCCCTTAAAGGAAACCACGCTGTTGCCAAATTGAACTTGACTCCTGCAGCTATTTACACACTTCCAGAAGTAGCAGCAGTTGGTTTGACTGAAGAACAAGCTCGTGAAAAATATGATGTCCAAATCGGTAAATTCAACTTTGCTGCTAACGGTCGTGCCATTGCATCTGATGCTGCTCAAGGTTTCGTTAAAGTTATCGCAGATAAGAAATACGGTGAAATCCTTGGTGTTCATATCATCGGACCTGCAGCTGCAGAATTGATCAATGAAGCATCGAGCATTATTGAAATGGAAATCACTGTAGAAGAAATGCTTAAGACAATCCACGGACACCCAACATACTCTGAAGTAATGTACGAAGCATTTGCTGATGTTCTTGGAATGGCTATCCATTCACCTAAGAAAAAATAAAAATTGATAGACTAGACTGGAATTTATTCCAGTCTCTATCGTATAAAGGGATATCATGAAATATATTATCAATCATTCAAACGACACTGCTTTTAATATCGCCTTGGAAGAATATGCCTTTAAACACCTTTTGGATGAGGATCAAATCTTCCTACTTTGGATCAACAAGCCATCTATCATTGTTGGTCGTCACCAAAATACCATCGAAGAAATCAACCGTGATTATGTTCGAGAAAATGGTATTGAGGTGGTCCGCCGTATCAGTGGTGGTGGAGCTGTTTACCACGATTTAAATAACCTCAACTACACGATCATCTCCAAAGAAGATGAAAATAAGGCATTTGACTTCAAGAGCTTCTCAACTCCAGTTATCAATACTTTGGCTCAACTTGGGGTTAAAGCTGAGTTCACAGGCCGTAATGACTTAGAGATTGATGGAAAGAAATTCTGTGGCAATGCTCAAGCCTATATCAACGGTCGTATCATGCACCACGGTTGCTTGCTCTTTGACGTTGATTTGTCAGTCCTTGCTAACGCCCTCAAGGTTTCAAAGGACAAATTTGAGTCAAAAGGTGTGAAATCCGTCCGTGCTCGTGTAACCAATATTGTCAATGAATTGCCAGAAAAAATCACGGTTGAAGAATTCCGTGATTTACTCTTGGAATACATGAAAAAAGAGTACCCAGAGATGACTGAATACGTTTTTTCTGAGGAAGAATTGGCTGAAATCAATCGCATCAAGGATACTAAGTTTGGTACTTGGGACTGGAACTATGGTAAATCACCTGAATTTAACGTCCGTCGTGGAACAAAATTCACTAGTGGTAAGGTTGAAGTCTTTGCTAATGTTCTCGAATCAAAAATCCAAGACATCAAGATTTACGGTGACTTCTTTGGTATCGAAGACGTTGTAGCTGTAGAAGATGTCCTTCGTGGCGTCAAATACGAACGCGAAGACGTCCTTAAGGCGCTAGAAACAATTGATATTACACGCTACTTTGCTGGCATTAGCCGTGAAGAAATCGCTGAAGCGGTAGTAGAGTAAAGAAAAGCTATTTGTTAGTCATTGTGGCTTGCAGAAAAGATATTATCTGGATAGGACAAGTCTTAAAACCTGCTGAACGAGAATCAAAAAGAACTCACTTCCAATGCTTAATAAAAAAACTCGGAAGTTTGTTCTGAGTCAACTAAATACGACTATTTGCAATTGAATATAGAGATGAGAAGGTCAGTAGTAGATTATCAGTAAGGTGACACAGACATGAGTTGTTTTTGATTTCCGCATAGTATTAACACCCCAAAAGACTATTATTTCTATAGTTGAACGATACCTCAAAAGTTAGATAGAGAAAATCTAATTTTTGGGGTATTTTATAATTCTTAATTTAGGATTTTTTAGTATCAAAAGATGTTTCATAAAATATGGACTCAACCTTTCAACTTAATCCTATTTATTACTTACTATCTCCAATAAAAGTGAAAAGGATGGAAAAAAGGTTGCATTTATGATATAATTTATTTTAAAGACCTTATTAGAAATCTTGAAAGAGTATTAAAAACTTAGAATGAGAAAAATTGTTATCAATGGTGGATTACCACTACAAGGTGAAATCACTATTAGTGGTGCTAAAAATAGCGTTGTGGCCTTAATTCCAGCTATTATATTGGCTGATGATGTGGTGACTTTGGATTGTGTTCCAGATATTTCGGATGTAGCCAGTCTTGTCGAAATCATGGAATTGATGGGAGCTACTGTTAAGCGTTATGATGATGTCTTGGAGATTGATCCAAGAGGTGTTCAAAATATTCCAATGCCTTATGGTAAAATTAACAGTCTTCGTGCATCTTACTATTTTTATGGGAGCCTCTTAGGCCGTTTTGGTGAAGCGACAGTTGGTCTACCGGGAGGATGTGATCTTGGTCCTCGTCCGATTGACCTACACCTTAAGGCTTTTGAAGCTATGGGTGCCACTGTTAGCTACGAGGGAGATAACATGAAGTTATCTGCTAAAGATACAGGACTTCATGGCGCAAGTATTTACATGGACACGGTTAGTGTAGGGGCAACGATCAATACGATGATTGCTGCGGTTAAAGCGAATGGTCGTACTATTATTGAAAATGCGGCCCGTGAGCCTGAGATTATTGATGTAGCTACTCTCTTGAATAATATGGGAGCCCATATCCGCGGTGCAGGAACTAATATCATCATTATTGATGGTGTTGAAAGATTACATGGAACCCGTCATCAGGTGATTCCAGACCGTATCGAAGCTGGAACATATATTTCCTTAGCTGCTGCAGTCGGCAAGGGGATTCGTATAAATAATGTTCTTTACGAACACCTAGAAGGATTTATTGCTAAGCTGGAAGAAATGGGAGTGAGAATGACTGTATCTGAAGACAGCATTTTTGTCGAAGAGCAGTCTAATTTGAAAGCAATCAATATTAAGACAGCTCCTTATCCAGGCTTTGCAACTGATTTGCAACAACCGATTACCCCACTTTTACTAAGAGCGAATGGTCGTGGTACAATTGTTGATACGATTTACGAAAAGCGTGTAAATCATGTTTTTGAACTAGCAAAGATGGATGCGGACATTTCGACAACAAATGGTCATATTTTGTACACAGGTGGACGTGATTTGCGTGGGGCAAGTGTTAAAGCGACTGACCTACGAGCTGGAGCTGCACTAGTCATTGCTGGGCTTATGGCTGAAGGTAAAACTGAAATTACAAATATCGAGTTTATCTTACGTGGTTATTCTGATATTATTGAAAAATTACGTAATCTAGGAGCGGATATTACACTTGTTGAGGATTAAACCGTAGAGGTGTTTATGAATATTTGGACCAAATTAGCAATGTTTTCTTTTTTTGAAACGGATCGCTTGTATTTGCGTCCTTTCTTTTTTAGTGATAGTCAAGACTTCCACGAGATAGCTTCAAATCCAGAAAATCTTCAATTTATTTTCCCAACGCAGGCAAGTCTGGAAGAAAGTCAATATGCACTGGCCAATTACTTTATGAAGTCCCCTTTGGGAGTGTGGGCAATTTGTGACCAGAAAAATCAACAAATGATTGGTTCTATTAAATTTGAGAAGTTAGATGAAATCAAAAAAGAAGCTGAGCTTGGCTATTTTTTGAGAAAAGATGCTTGGTCGCAAGGATTTATGACAGAGGTTGTTAGAAAAATTTGTCAGCTTTCTTTTGAGGAATTTGGCTTAAAACAATTATCTATCATTACCCACCTTGAAAATGAAGCTAGCCAAAGAGTTGCTCTTAAGTCTGGATTTAGTTTGTTCCGTCAGTTTAAGGGAAGTGATCGCTACACAAGAAAAATGCGGGATTATCTTGAATTTCGGTATGTAAAAGGAGAATTCAATGAGTAAGCATCAGGAAATTCTAAGCTATTTGGAGGAATTACCAGTAGGTAAAAGGGTCAGTGTTCGTAGTATTTCCAACCATCTGGGAGTCAGTGATGGAACGGCCTATCGCGCTATCAAGGAAGCTGAAAACCGTGGAATTGTGGAGACCCGTCCTAGAAGTGGAACAATCCGCGTCAAATCCCAGAAAGTTGCTATTGAAAGATTAACTTTTGCTGAAATTGCAGAAGTGACTTCTTCTGAGGTTTTGGCTGGGCAAGAAGGTTTAGAGAGAGAATTTAGTAAGTTTTCAATTGGTGCCATGACTGAACAAAATATCTTGTCTTACCTTCACGATGGGGGGCTCTTGATTGTCGGAGACCGAACCCGTATTCAGTTGCTAGCCTTGGAAAATGAAAATGCAGTTCTGGTTACAGGGGGATTTCAGGTTCATAATGATGTACTTAAACTGGCCAATCAAAAAGGGATCCCGGTTCTGAGAAGCAAGCATGACACATTCACCGTCGCGACCATGATCAATAAAGCCTTGTCAAATGTCCAAATCAAGACTGATATTCTGACTGTTGAGAAACTTTACCGTCCGAGTCATGAATATGGTTTTCTGAGAGAGACTGACACAGTTAAAGATTATTTGGACTTAGTTCGTAAGAATCGTAGCAGTCGTTTCCCTGTTATCAATCAACATCAGGTCGTTGTTGGGGTTGTTACTATGAGAGATGCGGGTGATAAGTCACCAAGTACCACAATTGATAAGGTCATGTCTCGTAGTCTATTTTTAGTTGGATTATCGACAAATATTGCCAATGTGAGTCAACGGATGATTGCAGAAGACTTTGAAATGGTACCAGTTATTCGGAATAATCAAACCTTGCTTGGAGTTGTGACACGACGAGATGTCATGGAGAAGATGAGTCGTTCCCAAGTTTCTGCTCTACCGACTTTTTCTGAGCAGATTGGACAAAAACTCTCTTATCACCATGATGAAGTAGTCATTACAGTGGAACCCTTTATGCTTGAAAAAAATGGTGTTTTGGCTAACGGCATATTGGCAGAAATCTTGACTCATATGACCCAAGATTTAGTTGTAAATAGTGGTCGCAATCTCATCATCGAACAAATGCTGATCTACTTTTTGCAGGCTGTTCAGATAGATGATATACTGCGCATTCAAGCACGCATTATCCATCATACTAGACGATCAGCTATTATTGATTACGATATTTATCATGGTCATCAGATTGTTTCAAAAGCAAATGTGACTGTTAAAATTAATTAGAAACTAGGAGAAAAAATGATAACATTAAAATCAGCTCGTGAAATTGAAGCTATGGATAAGGCCGGTGATTTTTTAGCAAGTATTCATATCGGCTTACGTGATTTGATTAAGCCTGGCGTAGATATGTGGGAAGTTGAAGAGTATGTCCGCCGTCGTTGTAAGGAAGAAAATTTCCTTCCGCTTCAGATTGGGGTTGACGGTGCCATGATGGACTATCCTTATGCTACCTGTTGCTCTCTTAACGATGAAGTAGCTCATGCCTTCCCTCGTCACTATATTTTGAAAGATGGTGATTTGCTCAAAGTTGATATGGTTTTGGGAGGTCCTATTGCTAAGTCTGATCTGAATGTCTCAAAATTAAACTTCAACAATGTTGAGCAAATGAAGAAATACACTCAGAGCTATTCTGGTGGTCTAGCAGACTCTTGTTGGGCTTATGCTGTTGGTACACCGTCCGAAGAAGTGAAAAACTTGATGGATGTAACCAAAGAAGCTATGTACAAGGGGATTGAGCAAGCTGTTGTTGGAAATCGTATCGGTGATATTGGTGCAGCCATTCAAGAATACGCTGAAAGTCGTGGTTACGGTGTAGTGCGTGATTTGGTTGGTCATGGTGTTGGCCCAACCATGCACGAAGAACCAATGGTTCCCAACTATGGTATTGCTGGTCGTGGACTTCGTCTTCGTGAAGGAATGGTCTTGACTATTGAACCAATGATCAATACAGGTGACTGGGAAATCGATACAGATATGAAAACTGGTTGGGCGCATAAGACCATTGACGGTGGACTGTCATGCCAATATGAACACCAATTCGTGATTACGAAAGATGGACCTGTTATCTTGACTAGCCAAGGTGAAGAAGGAACTTATTAAATAAGTAAAAGTAGATTGAAGAAAAAGTCGACTTGGACAAATTTCTTCAATCTTTTTCTTTTATCTATGGCGAAATGAAAAAACCGAACAACTTGATTGAGAAATTCAAATCAATTTCTAACAATGTTTTAGAAAACATAGTGTACTATTAAAGAGTTTGTTTCACAAAATATAATGACAAAAACAGTTAACCGTAGCAAACTTGATACAAATTTTAACATTTATAGTACAATAGGTTTAAATTCTTAAGAAAGTTGGTTCTTTATTGGAAACGATAGTCTTTTCAATCTCCGTTTTTCTAGCAGGGGTATTGTCCTTCTTTTCCCCTTGTATTTTTCCTCTGTTACCAGTTTATACTGGAATTTTACTGGATGATCAGGAAAGCGCAAAAAATTTTTCCTTGTTTGGGAGAAAAGTTGCTTGGTCAGGTTTGATTCGAACGCTTTGCTTTATCGCAGGTATTTCACTCATTTTCTTTATTCTAGGATTTGGTGCTGGTTACTTTGGTAATATTCTCTATGCCAATTGGTTTCGCTATACCATGGGTACGATTATCATTATTTTGGGTCTTCACCAGATGGAAATTTTTCATTTTAAGAAATTAGAGGTTCAAAAAAGCTTTACTTTTAAGAAATCAGAAGCTAATCGTTATTGGTCAGCCTTTTTACTCGGTATTACTTTTAGCTTCGGTTGGACGCCTTGTATCGGTCCAGTTTTGAGTTCTGTTTTAGCACTTGCGGCTTCTGGAGGCAATGGCGCTTGGCAAGGTGCTATTTATACCTTGATTTACACTCTGGGGATGGCAATTCCTTTCTTGGTCTTGGCCCTAGCTTCAGGAGTCGTGATGCCTTATTTTAGTAAAATCAAGCGTCATATGATGCTACTGAAGAAAATTGGTGGTTTCCTCATTATTTTAATGGGAATTTTGTTACTATTAGGACAAGTAAATGTTCTAGCTGGAATTTTTGAATAAAGGAGAACAAATGAAAAAAATAATATTTGCTGGCTTAAGCCTCTTGTCATTAGTCGTATTGATAGCCTGTGGTGAGGAAGAGACTAAAAAGACTCAAGCAGCACAACAGCCAAAACAACAAACGACTGTACAACAAATTGCTGTTGGAAAAGATGCTCCAGATTTTACCTTGCAATCTATGGATGGTAAAGAAGTTAAGTTATCTGATTATAAGGGTAAAAAAGTCTATTTGAAGTTTTGGGCTTCCTGGTGTGGTCCATGTAAGAAAAGTATGCCTGAGTTGATGGAATTAGCTGCAAAACCAGATCGTGATTTTGAAATTCTTAGTGTCATTGCACCGGGTATTCAAGGTGAAAAAACCGTTGAGCAATTCCCACAATGGTTCCAAGATCAAGGTTATAAGGATATCCCAGTTCTTTATGACACAAAAGCAACCACCTTCCAAGCTTATCAAATTCGAAGCATTCCTACAGAATACCTAATTGATAGTCAAGGAAAGATTGGAAAGATTCAATTTGGTGTTATCAGTAATGCGGATGCAGAAGCAGCATTTAAAGAAATGAACTAGCATAGATAAAGAGAATCTGATTACAAATTTCATGGTATAATAGATGGTAACCGTAACGTTGCCGTCTTTTTTGTCGGCCAATAGAAAGAGAAGAGAATGTTAAAGAAAAATGATATTGTAGAAGTTGAAATTGTTGACTTGACCCATGAAGGTTCTGGCGTGGCCAAGGTAGATGGTTTGGTCTTTTTTGTAGAGAATGCTTTACCGAGTGAAAAAATCCTCATGCGAGTTCTCAAGGTTAATAAAAAGATTGGTTTTGGGAAAGTTGAAGAATACCTTATCCAGTCGCCACACCGTAATCAAGATCTAGATTTGGATTACCTGCGTTCAGGAATCGCGGATTTGGGTCATCTTGCCTATTCAGAACAGCTCAAATTTAAAACCAAGCAAGTCAAGGACAGCCTCTACAAGATTGCTGGAATTACAAATGTAGAAGTTGCTGAAACTTTAGGTATGGAAAATCCAGTCAAGTACCGCAACAAGGCACAGGTGCCTGTTCGTCGTGTTAATGGTGTCTTAGAAACTGGATTTTTCCGTAAGAATTCCCACGATCTCATGCCTTTGGAAGATTTCTTTATCCAAGATCCTGTGATTGATGAGGTAGTAGTAGGTCTACGTGACTTGCTCCGCCGTTATGATTTGAAACCTTATGATGAAAAGGAACAAGCTGGTTTGATTCGTAATCTTGTGGTGCGTCGCGGACACTATTCAGGTCAAATTATGGTTATTTTGGTAACAACTCGTCCCAAAGTTTTTCGTGTTGAGCAATTGATTGAACAACTAATCAATCAGTTCCCGGAGATTGTGTCTGTCATGCAAAATATCAATGACCAGAACACCAATGCTATTTTTGGTAAGGAATGGCGCACCCTTTATGGACAAGACTTTATCACTGACCAGATGTTGGGAAATGACTACCAAATCGCTGGACCCGCTTTTTACCAAGTCAATACTGAAATGGCTGAAAAACTTTATCAAACAGCCATTGACTTTGCAGCATTAAAATCAGATGATGTGGTCATTGATGCCTATTCTGGTATCGGGACGATTGGCCTCTCCGTTGCAAAACATGTCAAGGAAGTTTATGGTGTTGAAGTTATTCCAGAAGCGGTTGAGAATAGCAAGAAGAATGCTCAACTGAACAATATTTCAAACGCCCACTATGTCTGTGATACAGCCGAAAATGCCATGAAAAATTGGCTTAAAAATGGAATTCAACCAAGCCTTATCCTAGTGGACCCACCAAGAAAAGGACTCACAGAAAGCTTTATTAAAGCAAGTAGCCAAACAGGAGCAGACCGCATCGCCTATATCTCCTGCAATGTCGCTACTATGGCGCGTGATATCAAACTCTACCAAGAATTGGGATATGAGTTGAAGAAAGTACAGCCGGTTGACTTATTCCCTCAAACTCATCATGTTGAGTGTGTAGTGTTGCTACAACGAAAAAAAGGGTGAAAATCCTTGATTTTAAGCTATTTTACAAGCATTTTGTCTTTGTAGATAAAGGCAATTTTGACGTCAAAAAAGTCCTGAAAAGGAACATAGATGTATATGTATTTGTAGATGTCGTTTGCGCATCGGAAAAATGAATACAACAATAAATATTTATCTAAAGAGAGAACAATTGTATATTGTTCTCCTTTTTTTATTTTCAGGAGGGAAAATGAATGGCGTAAAATTATAGTAAATAACAAGAAACTTGACATTATGAGTTTAATACATTATAATACAATTACATACCATCGGTATGATAGAAAGGAACTAAAATGGCAAGGAATAGAAATCCGGAAGAAACAAGAAGGAAAATATTAGAAGTTTCGAAAGAGTTATTTTTAGAAAAAGGATTTGATAATACTTCAATACAAGATATAATTGATGGCCTAGGTGGCTTGACAAAAGGTGTTATTTATCATCATTTTGAGTCTAAAGATGAAATATTGCAATCAATCCTTAGCGAAAATAATCAAGAAATTCTAAATTATACTTGGAGAGGAGAAACAGGATTAGAAAAAATACAAAATTCTTTAATGGATGCTTTCTCTAATTTTGAACAACAAAGGCTTGTATATTCAGCTTCTATTAAGCTAAGGAGTCCACGTTTATTAGGAGAGCAGTACCTAAGTTTATTTTCTGATTTTTTACCAGAAATTAGAGGAAGAGTTTACGAAGGTGTTAAAGATGGATCAATCAAAACAGAATATCCCAAAGAGCTAGCTGATTTGATTGTTTTAACTTTAAATATTTGGGTTGGATTCCAAATTTCTATTTATTCAGTAGAAGAATTAAAGAGTAAAATGAAGTTCATTAAACTTACTTTTGAAGGACTAGGGGTACAGTTGATTACTGATGAAATGATGGAGGTGATTTTCCAATTATTTGATCATTTAAAAGGTGTTAAATAAATTTTAAGTATTGATATTTAAAAAAATACCATACTCTAGATATGGTATTAAAAATTTCATTATACATACCTTTAGTATGTTTATTTTTTAAATTTTAACATACCAGAAGTATGTAAGGTGCTTTTTGAATAGTGTAATTAATATTAAGAAAATTTTTTGGAGGAAAAATCTATGTTGTCGCTTATTAAAATTGAATTAAATAAAGTTTCAAAATCTAAATTATTTTGTGCTTGGTTAGGTACTATATTTATAGTATTAGGTATTACAGGAATCATAATCATGGGGTTAGGTACTGATAATAAACTGGGAGAATTCGTTGGACAGAATGCCGATAATATTAGAATTGCTGATAAATGGGAAGGTTGGGCAATTGCAACATCATTGTTTGCATCTTTATTTACCAAAGCAGCATTTTTGATTTTTGAATCTTATTTATTGTCTACGATTATTATTGAGGAATTTAAACGCAGAACAATTTTTCAGCTGTTTTCCTACCCTGTTTCTAAAATAAAGTTACTATGGGGAAAAGTGCTTACAGTAATTCTGATATCATTTAT
>NZ_CAMHZG010000019.1:0-21755 GCF_946190115.1 Streptococcus mitis
AAATCATCTGTACTCCTTGGAGCTTTGGCAGCTGTGACTGGTTTAGGTCTGTTTGCGAAACGCCGTAAACGTGATGATGAAGAAATGTAAACAATCTGCTTATCTCATATTTGATTGGCGATAGATGTGTCTATCGAGTTTGGACAAAAAAGTCTGTAAAATCATAAAAACGCATATTATCAGGTGTTCAAAAACTTGATAGTATGCGTTTTATTGTGGAAATATTTCCTTTCTTTTCGGATGGAATTGAGTTTCCTGGCCTTGTGTTTGTATAGTCGGTTAAAAAATTGAGTACGAAAAACCACTTCATAAAAGTATTGATAGATTATACTCTTCGAAAATCTCTTCAAACCACGTCAACGTCGCCTTGACGTAGGTATGGTTACTGACTTCGTCAGTTCTATCCACAACCTCAAAACAGTGTTTTGAGCTGACTTCGTCAGTTCTATCTGCAACCTCAAAGCAGTGCTTTGAGCAACCTGCGGCTAGTTTCCTAGTTTGCTCTTTGATTTTCATTGAGTATTAGTGGGCTTTTCTTGCACTGTTTTGATCTTTTATTTCCTTCAATTATATATTAGAGAGAATTAGTAGAAGAGGAGTGAATTGTTAGAATGATTATGTGCCATTTTATACCAAGCAATAATCAGACAGCAAGATAAGAGTACAGTTGTAGATAGTAAGAAACGTTTATCTGATCTTGTGTAGATAAGATTGATGTCATCAATAAAAGATTAACGGGCAACCAATGTAGATATAGTGTGATTTTTCTATAAGAATGGAAAAAAGAAGGGAAATTTGATAAGATAGGAATATGGATTTTGAAAAAATTGAACAAGCTTATACGTATTTACTAGAGAATGTCCAAGTCATCCAAAGTGATTTGGCGACCAACTTTTATGACGCCCTGGTGGAGCAAAACAGCATTTATCTGGATGGTGAAACTGAGTTAGAGCAGGTCAAGGAGAACAATCAAGCCCTTAAGCGTTTAGCACTTCGTAAGGAAGAATGGCTCAAGACCTACCAGTTTCTCTTGATGAAGGCTGGGCAGACAGAGCCCCTACAGGCCAATCACCAGTTTACGCCAGATGCCATTGCTTTGCTTTTGGTGTTTATTGTGGAAGAGTTGTCTCAAAAGGAGGAAATCACTATCCTCGAAATGGGTTCCGGAATGGGAATTCTAGGCGCTACTTTCTTGACCTCGCTTGATAAAAAGGTGAATTACTTGGGAATGGAAGTGGATGATTTGCTGATTGATTTGGCAGCTAGCATGGCAGATGTAATTGGTTTGCAGGCTGGCTTTGTCCAAGGAGATGCCGTTCGTCCACAAATGCTCAAAGAAAGCGACGTGGTCATCAGCGACCTACCTGTCGGCTATTATCCTGATGATGCCGTTGCGTCGCGCCATCAAGTTGCTTCTAGTCAAGAACATACCTACGCTCATCACTTGCTCATGGAACAAGGACTTAAGTATCTCAAATCAGATGGCTACGCTATTTTTCTCGCTCCGAGTGATTTGTTGACCAGTCCTCAAAGTGATTTGTTGAAAGGCTGGTTGAAAGAGGAAGCGAGTCTGGTAGCCATGATTAGTTTGCCTGAAAATCTCTTTGCCAATGCCAAACAATCCAAGACCATTTTTATCTTACAGAAGAAAAATGAACTAGCAGTAGAGCCTTTTGTTTATCCACTTGCTAGCTTGCAAGATGCAAGTGTTTTAATGAAATTTAAAGAAAATTTTCAAAAATGGACTCAAGGTACTGAAATATAAAATAGATTTTGTTATAATAGATGAAAACGCTTAAAAGAGGAGTCTTGTTATGACAAAAACAATTGCAATCAATGCGGGAAGTTCAAGTTTGAAATGGCAATTATACTTAATGCCAGAAGAAAAAGTATTGGCGAAAGGTTTGATTGAACGTATCGGTTTGAAAGATTCAATTTCAACTGTAAAATTTGATGGTCGTTCTGAGCAACAAATTTTGGATATCGAAAATCATACACAAGCTGTTAAAATCTTATTGGATGACTTGATTCGTTTCGATATTATCAAGGCTTATGATGAGATTACAGGTGTTGGACACCGTGTTGTTGCAGGTGGAGAATATTTCAAAGAATCAACAGTCGTTGAGGGAGATGTTTTAGAAAAAGTTGAAGAGTTGAGCTTGTTGGCTCCTCTCCACAATCCAGCCAATGCAGCAGGTGTTCGTGCCTTCAAGGAGTTGTTGCCAGACATTACCAGTGTAGTTGTTTTTGATACTTCATTCCACACAAGTATGCCAGAGAAAGCTTATCGCTACCCTCTCCCAACAAAATATTACACAGAAAACAAGGTTCGTAAATATGGTGCCCACGGTACAAGTCACCAGTTTGTAGCAGGAGAAGCCGCAAAACTTTTGGGACGTCCATTAGAAGACTTGAAATTGATTACTTGCCACATCGGTAATGGTGCTTCTATTACAGCTGTTAAGGGTGGTCAATCTGTCGATACTTCAATGGGATTCACTCCACTTGGTGGTGTGATGATGGGAACTCGTACAGGGGATATTGACCCAGCTATCATTCCTTATTTAATGCAATATACAGAGGACTTTAACACGCCTGAGGATATTAGTCACGTCCTTAATCGTGAATCAGGGCTTATGGGTGTTTCAGGTAAATCTAGTGATATGCGTGATGTGATTGCTGCTATGGAAGAAGGGGACCACGATGCCACTTTAGCTTATGAAATGTATGTTGACCGTATCCAAAAACATATCGGCCAATACCTTGCAGTCTTAAATGGAGCAGATGCTATTATCTTTACAGCAGGTATCGGTGAAAATGCTGCAAACGTACGTGAAGATGTTATTTCAGGTATCTCTTGGTTTGGCTGTGATGTTGATCCAGAAAAGAACGTCTTCGGTGTGACAGGAGATATCTCAACAGAGGCAGCGAAGATCCGTGTATTGGTTATTCCAACAGATGAAGAGCTAGTTATTGCCCGTGACGTTGAACGCTTGAAAAAATAAGTAAAATTAGAAAAAATATTCAGTGCAAGGAGTTGGGAAAGAGATTTTTCCAGCTTCTTTTTATGGTGAAATTGTGCAAAACCTTGCTATGATTGGCTTTTTTGAAAAATATGGTATAATAGTAGTAATTTAATAGATGGAGTTGAGTTTTGAAGAAAAACTTTCGTGTAAAAAGAGAGAAAGATTTTAAGGCGATTTTCAAGGAGGGGACAAGTTTTGCCAATCGCAAATTTGTTGTCTACCAATTAGAAAATCAGAAAAACCATTTTCGAGTAGGTCTATCAGTTAGCAAAAAACTTGGGAATGCCGTCACTAGAAATCAAATTAAGCGACGAATTCGGCATATTATCCAGAATGCAAAAGGGAGTCTGGTAGAAGATGTCGACTTTGTTGTCATTGCTCGAAAAGGAGTCGAAACCTTGGGATACGCAGAGATGGAGAAAAATCTACTCCACGTATTAAAATTATCAAAGATTTACCAGGAAGGAAATGGGAGTGAAAAAGAAACTACAGTTGACTAGTTTGCTAGGACTGTCCCTATTGATCATGACAGCCTGTGCAACAAATGGGACAACTAGCGATATTACAGCCGATTCGGCTGATTTTTGGAGTAAATTTGTTTACTTCTTTGCGGAAATCATTCGCTTTTTATCGTTTGATATCAGTATCGGAGTGGGGATTATCCTCTTTACGGTCTTGATTCGTACAGTTCTCTTGCCAGTCTTCCAAGTGCAAATGGTAGCTTCTAGAAAAATGCAAGAAGCTCAACCACGCATTAAGGCGCTTCGAGAACAATATCCAGGTCGAGATATGGAAAGTAGAACCAAGCTAGAGCAAGAAATGCGTAAAGTCTTTAAAGAAATGGGTGTCAGACATTCAGATTCTCTTTGGCCGATTTTGATTCAGATGCCGGTTATCTTGGCCTTGTTCCAAGCTCTATCAAGAGTTGACTTTTTAAAGACAGGTCATTTCTTATGGATTAACCTTGGTGGTGTGGATACAACCTTTGTTCTTCCGATTTTAGCAGCTGTATTTACCTTTTTAAGTACTTGGTTGTCCAACAAAGCTTTGTCTGAGCGTAATGGCGCTACGACTGCGATGATGTATGGGATTCCGGTCTTGATTTTTATCTTTGCAGTTTATGCGCCAGGTGGAGTCGCCCTCTACTGGACAGTGTCCAATGCTTATCAAGTCTTGCAAACCTATTTCTTGAATAATCCATTCAAGATTATTGCAGAGCGCGAGGCAGTAGTTCAGGCACAGAAAGATTTGGAAAATAGAAAAAGAAAAGCCAAGAAAAAGGCTCAGAAAACGAAATAATAAGGAGGAATCTGGTAATGGTAGTATTTACAGGTTCAACTGTTGAAGAAGCAATCCAGAAAGGATTGAAAGAATTAGATATTCCAAGAATGAAGGCTCATATCAAAGTCATTTCTCGTGAGAAAAAAGGGTTTCTTGGCTTATTTGGTAAAAAACCAGCCCAAGTGGATATCGATGCTATTAGTGAAACGACAGTTGTAAAAGCAAACCAACAAGCTGTAAAGGGAGTTCCAAAACAAATCAATGATTTGAATGAGCCTGTTAAAACAGTCAGTGAAGCAACTGTTGATTTGGGTCATGTTGTAGAAGCAATTAAAAAGATTGAAGAGGGAGGCCAAGGTATTTCTGATGAAGTCAAGGCTGAAATCTTAAAACATGAAAGACATGCCAGCACTATCTTGGAAGAAACTGGTCACATTGAGATTTTAAATGAATTACAACTTGAAGAAACTGCTCTCGAAGAAGAAGTAGAAACTCCTATTATTGAAAGCCAAGCCGAGCAAACTGAAAGTCAAGAACTAGGAGACTTGGGCTTGAAAGTTGAACCGAGCTTTGATATTGAACAAGTAGCTACGGAAGTAACGACTTATGTTCAAACAATTATTGATGACATGGATGTTGAAGCCACACTTTCAAATGATTATAACCGTCGTAGTATCAATTTGCAAATTGATACTAACGAACCAGGTCGTATTATTGGCTACCATGGTAAAGTCTTGAAGGCCTTGCAATTGTTGGCTCAAAATTATCTTTACAACCGCTATTCAAGAACCTTCTACATTACAATCAATGTCAATGATTATGTTGAACACCGTGCAGAAGTCTTGCAAACATACGCTCAAAAATTGGCGAATCGTGTTTTAGAAGAAGGACGTAGTCATCAAACAGATCCTATGTCAAATAGCGAACGTAAGATTATCCATCGTATTATTTCGCGTATGGATGGCGTGACTAGTTACTCTGAAGGTGACGAGCCAAATCGCTATGTAGTTGTAGATACAGAATAAGTAAAATCAGGGTTCTCCTGATTTTTTGCTAGTTAGAGGAGGTTAAATGGATGTTGAATAAGATAAGAGACTATCTAGACTTTGCAGGTTTGCAATACCGTAATCCAGATAAAGCTGGGGAAGAACGAGAGAAAATGCTGGAATTGCGCCATAAAGGCCAAGAGGCACGAAAGGCTTTTACAGAACTGGCTAAAGCCTTTCAAGCAAGCCATCCAGAATG
This sequence comes from Streptococcus mitis, assembly GCF_946190115.1. Taxonomy (GTDB): domain Bacteria; phylum Bacillota; class Bacilli; order Lactobacillales; family Streptococcaceae; genus Streptococcus; species Streptococcus mitis_CO. Next base: position 5,553 of record NZ_CAMHZG010000019.1, read on the forward strand.
GCAACTTCAACAGACTAGTCAGTGGATGAACCAAGCGCAGCGTTTGCTACCACATTTTTGGGTTTATATACAGAGAGACGGACAAGTGACAGAACCTATGATGGCCTTACGTTTGTACGGAAGTTCTTCTGATTTTGGAGTCTCACTAGAAGTCAGTTTCATCGAGCGCAAGAAGGATGAGCAAACTCTAGGCAAACAGGCCAAGGTTTTAGAAATTCCAACCGTTAAAGGAATTTATTATCTAGCCTACTCAGATGGTCAATGTCAAAGATGGGAGGCGAACGAAGAAAATCGTCAAATTTTAAGAAATAAAATATCCAATCAGGAAGTCCGAAAAGTTTTAGTTAAGGCAGATGTTTCTTTTATTGAAAATCAATCATTAGAAGTGATTTTAGAAAAATTAGAAGAAGATTATGAGCGCTTACTTCCCTACTATCAGGCGACCAGAGAGTAGAAAATAGGAGACTTATCTAGCGTCGAATTGTTTAATTGCTATTCTATGTATTTTTTCATATAATAGTAAAATAGAATGTGTGATCCAATAATCACCTCAAATAGAAAGGAAATTCTATGTCAAATCTATCTGTTAATGCAATTCGTTTCCTAGGTATTGACGCTATCAACAAAGCCAACTCAGGTCACCCAGGTGTTGTTATGGGAGCGGCTCCAATGGCTTATAGCCTCTTTACAAAACAACTTCGTATCAATCCAGCTCAACCAAACTGGATTAACCGCGACCGCTTTATTCTTTCAGCTGGTCATGGTTCAATGCTTCTTTATGCTCTTCTTCACCTTTCTGGTTTTGAAGATGTTAGTATGGATGAGATCAAGAGCTTCCGTCAATGGGGTTCAAAAACACCTGGTCACCCAGAATTTGGCCATACAGCAGGGATTGATGCTACTACAGGTCCTCTAGGGCAAGGGATTTCAACTGCCACTGGTTTTGCCCAAGCAGAACGTTTCTTGGCAGCCAAATATAACCGAGAAGGCTACAATATCTTTGACCACTATACTTATGTTATCTGTGGAGACGGAGACTTGATGGAAGGTGTCTCAAGTGAGGCGGCTTCATATGCAGGTTTGCAAAAACTAGATAAGTTGGTTGTCCTTTATGATTCAAATGACATCAACTTGGATGGTGAGACAAAGGATTCCTTTACAGAAAGTGTTCGTGACCGTTACAATGCCTATGGTTGGCATACTGCCTTGGTTGAAGATGGAACAGATTTGGAAGCAATCCATGCTGCTATCGAAACAGCTAAAGCTTCAGGCAAGCCATCTTTGATTGAAGTGAAGACTGTTATTGGATACGGTTCTCCAAATAAACAAGGAACTAATGCCGTACACGGTGCTCCTCTTGGAGCAGATGAAACTGCAGCAACTCGTCAAGCGCTTGGTTGGGACTACGAACCATTTGGAATCCCAGAACAAGTATATGCTGATTTCAAAGAACATGTTGCAGACCGTGGCGCATCAGCTTATCAAGCTTGGACAAAATTAGTTGCTGACTATAAAGAGGCTCATCCAGAACTGGCAGCAGAAGTAGAAGCCATCATCGATGGACGTGATCCAGTTGAAGTGACCCCAGCAGACTTCCCAGCCTTAGAAAATGGCTTCTCTCAAGCAACTCGTAATTCAAGTCAAGATGCCTTGAATGTTGTGGCAGCTAAGTTACCAACTTTCTTGGGTGGATCAGCTGACCTAGCTCACTCAAACATGACTTATATCAAGACTGACGGACTTCAAGACGATGCCAATCGCTTGAACCGTAACATTCAGTTTGGTGTTCGTGAATTTGCAATGGGAACGATCTTGAACGGAATGGCCCTTCATGGTGGACTTCGTGTATACGGTGGAACTTTCTTCGTCTTTTCTGACTATGTGAAAGCAGCTGTCCGTTTGTCAGCCTTACAAGGACTTCCTGTGACTTATGTCTTTACCCACGATTCAATCGCGGTTGGGGAAGACGGTCCAACGCACGAACCAGTTGAACACTTAGCCGGTCTTCGTGCTATGCCAAATCTAAATGTTTTCCGTCCAGCAGATGCGCGTGAAACTCAAGCAGCTTGGTACCTTGCAGTGACAAGTGAGAAAACACCAACTGCCCTTGTCTTGACACGTCAAAACTTGACTGTTGAAGAAGGGACAGACTTCGACAAGGTTGCTAAAGGTGCTTATGTTGTATATGAAAATGCAGCAGACTTTGATACAATCTTGATTGCGACAGGTTCAGAGGTCAATCTTGCTGTCTCAGCTGCCAAAGAATTGGCTAGTCAAGGAGCAAAAGTCCGTGTAGTCAGCATGCCATCTACAGATGTATTTGATAAACAAGATGCAGCATACAAGGAAGAAATTCTTCCAAATGCAGTTCGCCGTCGTGTTGCAGTCGAAATGGGTGCAACTCAAAACTGGTACAAATATGTTGGTCTAGATGGTGCTGTTCTCGGTATTGATACCTTCGGAGCCTCTGCCCCAGCACCAAAAGTATTGGCAGAATATGGCTTTACAGTCGAAAATCTTGTAAAAGTCGTTCAAGACTTGAAATAATTCTAAAAATCAGGGCGCAAGCTCTGGTTTTTTCTTACTAGAAAAGCAAGGTACAATCTTGTAAAAGTAGCTGAAATTTGATATAGTAGTCCTATGTAAAAGACAAAGGAGAATATAATGGAATCACAATATACATTTTTAATCATTCTTGTGGCTATGTTGGGCTTGATGTTCTTTACGCAACGCTCTCAAAAGAAACAAGCACAAAAACGTATGGAAAGCTTGAATAAACTACAAAAAGGCTATGAAGTTATTACAATCGGTGGACTTTATGGAACAGTCGATGAAGTAGATACAGAAAAGAAAACAATTGTTCTTGATGTAGATGGGGTTTACTTGACTTTTGAACTAGCTGCTATCAAGACCGTATTACCACTTAAAGAAACAGCTTCACTCGAAGGTGCAATTGAAAAATAAGACGGGATCACGAACTCCCGTTTTTCTATAAAAGAAAGGAATGGGATGAAAAAACTAGTCTTTGTCTGTCTGGGAAATATTTGCCGCAGCCCTATGGCCGAGTTTGTGATGAAATCGATGACAGATAACTACGAAATCCAAAGTCGAGCGACTTCCTCTTGGGAATATGGCAATCCGATTCATAAGGGAACTCAGGGAGTTTTTCAAGAGTATGATATTCCTTATGACAAAGCCAAAACATCGCTTCAGATTAGTAAGGAAGATTTTGAAGCCTTTGATTATATTATCGGAATGGACGCTTCAAATGTCTCTGACTTACGTCAGATGTGTCCAGTAGACTGTCAAGATAAGATTTACTCATTCGCATCTGAAAGTGTTCCAGATCCTTGGTATACAGGAGATTTTGAGGAAACCTATCAGCGTGTTCAAGAGGGTTGTCAAGCTTGGTTAGAACGTTTAGAAAAGGAGAGTGAAGATGGAAAATCTTAAGAATGTTTACGACAAGTATCGTGTCTATCTGACTCGTCCACGTTTAGAGCTTTTGGCAGTAGTTACCATTGTTTTCTGTGCTGTACTCGTCTTTTTTCTAAATATTCCCGGAAAAGGTGTTCTAAAGCTTGATAATGGAACCATTGTTTACGATGGCAGTCTTGTCCGTGGTAAAATGAATGGCCAAGGAACCATCACCTTCCAAAATGGAGACCAATATACAGGTGGTTTCAACAATGGAGCTTTCAACGGAAAAGGTACCTTTCAATCCAAAGAAGGCTGGACCTACGAAGGAGATTTTGTAAATGGTCAGGCTGAAGGGAAAGGGAAACTAACAACAGAACAAGAAGTCGTTTATGAAGGGACTTTTAAACAAGGCGTTTTTCAACAAAAATAAGGCCTCCTTATCAAAGGAGGTATTGTTAGAATGTTAAAGTAAGCGCTTACCTGCAAATCCCTTTCTTTCCAAGTCTCTCTTCCAAGCAAGTTTGTGAAATAAAAAAATATTTGAAATAAATTTCACAAACTTCAAAGATAAAACCTGATAAGCAAAGAAAATGAGAAAGATTTCACAAGGAACTAAAAATTCTTTGTGAAATGTTTATGAAACTGTTTACAAAGTTGAAATAATGCGTTATAATAAACTTGTGAAAAAATTAACAAAGGATTAAATCCTTGAAAGCTATGGAGGAAAATATGGCTGATAAAAAAACTGTGACACCAGAGGAAAAGAAACTCGCTGCTGAAAAGCATGTCGATGGATTGGTGCAAAAAGCTCTAGTTGCTCTTGAAGAAATGCGTAAGTTGGATCAAGAGCAGGTTGACTACATCGTTGCCAAAGCATCAGTAGCAGCTTTGGATGCCCACGGAGAATTGGCTTTACATGCCTTTGAAGAAACAGGACGTGGTGTATTTGAAGATAAAGCAACTAAGAACTTGTTTGCTTGTGAACACGTAGTAAACAACATGCGCCACACTAAAACAGTTGGCGTTATCGAAGAAGACGATGTAACAGGTTTGACTCTTATCGCTGAACCAGTTGGTGTTGTTTGTGGTATCACTCCAACAACAAACCCAACATCAACAGCAATCTTCAAATCATTGATTTCATTGAAGACACGTAACCCAATCGTCTTTGCCTTCCATCCATCAGCACAAGAATCATCTGCTCATGCAGCTCGTATCGTCCGCGATGCAGCTATCGCAGCTGGTGCTCCTGAAAACTGTGTGCAATGGATTACTCAACCATCTATGGAAGCAACAAGTGCCCTTATGAACCACGAAGGTGTTGCGACAATCCTTGCAACAGGTGGTAATGCCATGGTTAAGGCGGCTTATTCATGTGGTAAACCAGCTCTTGGGGTAGGTGCCGGAAACGTTCCAGCTTATGTTGAAAAATCAGCAAACATTCGTCAAGCAGCACACGATATCGTCATGTCTAAATCATTTGATAACGGTATGGTCTGTGCCTCAGAGCAAGCGGTTATCATTGATAAAGAAATTTACGATGAATTTGTAGCAGAGTTCAAATCTTACCACACTTACTTTGTAAACAAAAAAGAAAAAGCACTTCTTGAAGAGTTCTGCTTCGGCGTGAAAGCAAACAGCAAAAACTGTGCTGGTGCAAAATTGAACGCTGACATCGTTGGTAAACCAGCAACTTGGATTGCAGAGCAAGCAGGATTTACAGTTCCAGAAGGAACAAACATTCTTGCTGCTGAATGTAAAGAAGTTGGTGAAAATGAGCCATTGACTCGTGAAAAATTGTCACCAGTTATCGCAGTTTTGAAATCTGAAAGCCGTGAAGATGGTATTACTAAGGCTCGTCAAATGGTTGAATTTAACGGTCTTGGACACTCAGCAGCTATCCACACAGCTGACGAAGAATTGACTAAAGAATTTGGTAAAGCTGTTAAAGCTATTCGTGTTATCTGTAACTCACCTTCTACTTTCGGTGGTATCGGGGACGTTTACAATGCCTTCTTGCCATCATTGACACTTGGATGTGGTTCTTACGGACGCAACTCAGTTGGGGATAACGTTAGTGCCATTAACCTCTTGAATATCAAAAAAGTCGGAAGACGGAGAAATAACATGCAATGGATGAAACTTCCTTCAAAAACATACTTTGAACGTGATTCAATTCAATACCTTCAAAAATGTCGTGACGTTGAACGTGTCATGATCGTGACTGACCATGCCATGGTAGAGCTTGGTTTCCTTGATCGTATCATCGAACAACTTGATCTTCGTCGCAATAAGGTTGTTTATCAAATCTTTGCTGATGTAGAACCAGATCCAGATATCACAACTGTAAACCGTGGTACTGAGATTATGCGTGCTTTCAAACCAGATACAATCATCGCTCTCGGTGGTGGATCTCCAATGGATGCTGCTAAAGTAATGTGGCTCTTCTATGAACAACCAGAGGTGGACTTCCGTGATCTTGTTCAAAAATTCATGGATATCCGTAAACGTGCCTTCAAGTTCCCATTGCTTGGTAAGAAGACTAAATTCATCGCGATTCCAACTACATCTGGTACAGGATCTGAAGTAACACCATTTGCCGTTATCTCTGATAAAGCAAACAACCGTAAATACCCAATCGCTGACTACTCATTGACACCAACTGTGGCAATCGTAGACCCTGCTTTGGTATTGACAGTTCCTGGATTTGTTGCTGCGGACACTGGTATGGACGTATTGACCCACGCGACTGAAGCTTACGTATCACAAATGGCTAGCGACTACACTGACGGTCTTGCACTTCAAGCCATCAAACTTGTATTCGAAAACCTTGAAAGCTCAGTTAAGAACGCAGACTTCCATTCACGTGAGAAAATGCATAACGCTTCAACAATCGCTGGTATGGCCTTTGCCAATGCCTTCCTAGGTATTTCTCACTCAATGGCCCATAAGATTGGTGCGCAATTCCACACAATCCACGGTCGTACTAATGCTATCTTGCTTCCATACGTTATCCGTTACAACGGTACACGTCCAGCTAAGACAGCAACATGGCCTAAGTACAACTACTACCGTGCAGATGAAAAATACCAAGATATCGCACGCATGCTTGGACTTCCAGCTTCTACTCCAGAAGAAGGTGTGGAATCTTACGCAAAAGCTGTCTACGAACTTGGTGAGCGCGTAGGTATCCAAATGAACTTCAAAGCACAAGGAATTGATGAAAAAGAATGGAAAGAACATTCTCGTGAATTGGCCTTCCTTGCTTATGAAGATCAATGTTCGCCTGCAAATCCACGCCTTCCAATGGTTGACCACATGCAAGAAATCATCGAAGATTCTTACTATGGCTACAAAGAAAGACCAGGACGCCGTAAATAATTGTTATCAGCCTAGAGGCAGGAGAAATCCTGTCTCTTTTTTTGTAATTCTATTTGAAAAATGGTATAATCATCGCATATATTTATTTGAAAATCAAATCTTTAATAATCATGCGAGGGGCAAATGAACAAGATAAATGAGTTAGGGGATAAAGTGCGACTTTTAAGAGAGGAGAAAGGACTTAGTCGTCCAGTTTTTTGCGGGGATGAGTCTGAATTATCAGTGCGTCAGTTGGTGCGGATTGAAAAAGGAGAATTTCGCCCGACGATAAAAACACTAGAATATATTGCAGAACGATTAGAAATTCCGTCCTACGTCTTGATGCCAGATTATAAGGAATTACCCAAGCGTTACCAAGAATTAAAGTACTTTCTTTTACATCATCCTGACTATGGAGACGAGGAGTTGCAGGAACAAAAGGAAGAATATTTTGATGAGATTTTTGAGTGTTTTTATGATGACCTGCCCCGTGATGAGAAAGTGCTAGTGGATTGTCTTCAAGCTATAGATGCAGTGAGAGCGACTAGTAATTCCTTATACGGAAGTGGTGTGATTGAAGACGGTCTTCAAGATTTACTATCCAGAGATGTATATAAAGCCGAGGACTTGTTGAAACTGAGACTGTATTTCAACTGTCAGTTAATGGATGGTTTAAATGTGGGTGAGATAAAAGAATCTGAGCATGAAACCATTCTTTGTTTTCATGACAAACTAAGTTCTCAGGTTGATAAGATAGAGTTCGATTGTTTGGACTTACTTAGAGATTCCTTGTTAGCTTCTTTAGCTTGTATAGAAATTATGGGGCTGTTTCATTATTTTAAGAGGGCAGTTGAGACCTTAAATAAAATAGGACAAAAAACACGAGATTTCCAAAAGCAACCGATTGTCTTGATGGTGGAGTGGAAATATTATATTCATACCGATTATGATACAGCCAAACAAAAGTATGAAGAAGCAAAAATGATGGCGAGGATGTTTGGTAATGAGAAGTTACTCGTTAGTTTAGATAAGGAATGGAGCGAAGACTTAGAAAGGTATTATTAAATGATTTATAGGAGTGACATTTCTGTCATTGGGGAAATGTCGCTTTTTTGTTAAAATGAATTTTATACTCAATGAAAATCAAAGAGCAAACTAGGAAACTAGCCGCAGGCTGTACTTGAGTACGGCAAGGCGACGTTGACGTGGTTTGAATTTGATTTTCGAAGAGTATTACTTGCTATACATCCAGAAGCAAACTTGGCAATAGAGAGAAAATTCTAAGTAGTAGGCCCGTAGGGGAAATCAGTGCTGAAGTAGCTTGAAGGATTTTCTATAAGTATGATGTATGACGATAACAGTTTTAAACAAGGGGGAAAGAATGTCCATTTTATCCATTAAAAATATTTCAAAGTTTTACACTTTGGATGGTAAACATCAAGAGCAGGCTTTAAAGAATATAAATCTGCAAATCGCAAAAGGTAAAATTACAGCGATTTACGGTCCATCAGGCTGTGGCAAAACCAGTCTACTAAACATCATCAGTGGTTTAGATAGACAATATGAAGGAGTTTTAGAATTTAAAGGGGAATCCCTCCGTGACTTATCAGAGATTGAACTAACTCAATTTCGTAAAGATAAGATTGGATTTGTGTTTCAAAACTTTAACCTCATTCCTCATCAGTCTGTCTTGGACAATGTCAAATTACCTCTCTATGTCAAAGATTTATCTGACAGGGAGATGACAATGATTGCAAAGGAGCAATTAAGTAACTTAGGCATGGAGCCTTTTGTAGCTAAAAATGTTAAACAGCTTTCTGGCGGGCAAAAGCAACGCGTAGCAATCGCGCGTGCACTGGTAAATCAGCCAGATATGATTGTAGCAGATGAGCCAACAGGGTCACTGGACTCTCAATCCCAAGAAATGGTATTGGAAGTGTTTAAAAAATTAGCCCAAACAGGGAAGACAGTATTGATTGTAACCCATAATCCAGAGGTTGCCGAATATGCAGATGTGATTATCAAAATGAAGGATGGTGAAGTCGTTGAAGAAGTCAAAAAATAAAGGATTGTCATTGAAAAATAAATTTAAACTTTCTTTAAATAACTTTATGGAAAGAAAGTGGCGTAATCTATTGATTGCGCTAGCAACCTCAATCGGTTTTGTAGGAGTCTTAATTTCTTTCGGCTTAGGAAATGCTTTGATTTCGATGATTGATGAAAATACGAATGGAGGTCAAATCCCTTCTCAAGTTCAGATTGCTTTAAACACAAAAAATGTTGGACGAGGCTTTTTGAACCAAGACGATAAGAACTATATCACGGATACAGTTGGGAAAGAAGCTATTAAATATTTGGAGAGTCCTTTTGGGATGACCATGTCAAATATTACGATAGATGGTCAAGAAATGGATCTGAGTCAAACGATGCCTTCTTATGCTCAAGTAGTGAGTCTCTATGAGGATACAGGTATTTCTGTTAGTAGTAATGAGGCGGACAAAGTATTAGCTGGCTCCCTCTATACTGATGCGAATGAACAGGGCTTGACGATTCCAATCAGTTTACTAAAAAATTGGAATGAACAGACAGGAAACAATCTGACAGCTAGTGATGTTATTGGCAAATCAGTCTCAGCAAGTATTGTAGAAAATGCTGCCGAAGCTAGTAAGACTGCTCAATTTCAAACGAAGATTGTACGTGTAATCAATGATGAAGATGACATGGAGGACAGCAACAGTTTTATGCCTTCTAATCAAATGGAAGCAATCTTGAAAGAAGCTGGATTTACAAAAGCTGTATCTTATTTTATCTTGGAACTCAAAGATCCATCACAAACAAAAGTGATAACAGAAGAATTGCAGAAAAACAAGAAGTATACTGTTCTTTCTCAACAGAAGGTTCTTGATATTGTGATTACCTTTATTCGTGTCATTCAGGGATTATTGATTGTACTTTCATCACAAGCTATTGTGGTAGCAGCGGTCATGATTGGTATCATCATTTACATCAATATCATGCAACGTTCTAAGGAAATAGGTGTCATGAAGGCAGTTGGTTATCAAAATCATGATGTCAAAGGGATTTTTATTTACGAGGCTATCTGGATTGTAGGGATCGCCTTGCTGCTGGCATTTTTGGTTGCACAAGGGGTGGGAAGTTTGGCGAATGCGATTGTAAATCACTTTTACCCATCCATCACTAAGGTTTTTGAATTAAATTTGTTATCTGTTTTAGGAACTCTAGCTTTCGCTCTCTTGCTTGGTTATGTATCAGCTTACTTCCCGGCGCGTAAAATTAGTAAAATGGATCCTGTAGAATCGTTACGATATGAATAGTAAGGGATTCCTTGATTTACAGTTTAAAAAAGAAACTAACATAGAAAAACAATGCCCGTACTTGCAATTAAACTTAAATAGTTATATAATAGGTTTGTTGAAAGGTGATTTGTAGTGATTCAAGTTACTCTTTTCACAATAAAAATTTCATGATTTTCATAAGGAGGAAATCACTAATGGTAGTTAAAGTTGGTATTAACGGTTTCGGACGTATCGGTCGTCTTGCTTTCCGTCGTATCCAAAACGTAGAAGGTGTTGAAGTTACTCGTATCAACGACCTTACAGATCCAGTTATGCTTGCACACTTGTTGAAATACGACACAACTCAAGGTCGTTTCGACGGTACTGTTGAAGTTAGAGAAGGTGGATTTGAAGTTAACGGTAAATTCATCAAAGTTTCTGCTGAACGTGATCCAGAACAAATCGACTGGGCTAACGACGGTGTAGAAATCGTTCTTGAAGCTACTGGTTTCTTTGCTAAGAAAGCAGCTGCTGAAAAACACTTGCACGCTGGTGGAGCTAAAAAAGTTGTTATCACTGCTCCTGGTGGAAACGACGTTAAAACAGTTGTATTCAACACTAACCACGATGTTCTTGACGGTACTGAAACAGTTATCTCAGGTGCTTCATGTACTACAAACTGCTTGGCTCCAATGGCTAAAGCTCTTCAAGACAACTTTGGTGTTGTTGAAGGATTGATGACTACTATCCACGCTTACACTGGTGACCAAATGATCCTTGACGGACCACACCGTGGTGGTGACCTTCGCCGTGCTCGCGCTGGTGCTGCAAACATCGTTCCTAACTCAACTGGTGCTGCAAAAGCTATCGGTCTTGTAATCCCAGAATTGAACGGTAAACTTGACGGATCTGCACAACGCGTTCCAACTCCAACTGGATCAGTTACTGAATTGGTAGCTGTTCTTGAAAAGAACGTTACTGTTGATGAAGTGAACGCAGCTATGAAAGCAGCTTCAAACGAATCATACGGTTACACAGAAGATCCAATCGTATCTTCAGATATCGTAGGTATGTCTTACGGTTCATTGTTTGACGCAACTCAAACTAAAGTTCTTGACGTTGACGGTAAACAATTGGTTAAAGTTGTATCATGGTACGACAACGAAATGTCATACACTGCACAACTTGTTCGTACTCTTGAATACTTCGCAAAAATCGCTAAATAATTCATGAGTCGATAAAAAGCAAGGCCTCTTGGTCTTGCTTTTCTTATATGGAAAAATGGATGACACAATCATCCATTCTTTTTTAATTCTTTTTCAAAAGTATCTGATAGGGTAGTGAAGCTTAATTTCTCTAGAGTAAGCGGATGGGTAAAGGACAGTCGAAAGGCGTGGAGCATAAGGCGACTCGTCTTTGATTTGCTATTATAGAGAGGATCGCCTGAAATAGGGAAGTTATGATGCGAAAGGTGCACACGAATCTGATGGGTTCGCCCTGTCTTTAGTTTGCAACGGACAAGGGTCGTTTTGTTTGGGAATTGCTTTAATCTGCTTACATGCGTTTCAGCATATTGCCCATTTTTTGTATCAACTATTCGTTTTCTACGATCATGGCGATCACGTCCGATTTTGTCTTTGAAAACAAGCTCTTTGCTGTTGATATGTCCATCAACTAGTGCCCAGTATTCCCTAGAAATCTCTTTTTTCTCCAGTAAGCGATTGAGAATAGGCAGGATAAAAGGATTTTTGGCAAAGAGAACCAAACCACTGGTTTCCATGTCTAGACGATGAACGACATAGCAGGTTTGGCCAACATAGGCACTGACATGGTTAAGAAGGGCGATTTCGCTTGGCTGATTACCATGCGTTTTCATCCCCTCTGGTTTGTTCACAATAATTAAGTGTTGGTCTTGATAAACTTCCTGAATGAGGTTTGGGTTGCCCCAAGGAATTTCTTTTTCGGGATAATCTTCCTCGTCAAAAGTCAATTGGCAAACATCTCCAGGACTTACCGTCTCATTCCAATGAACTTCTCGTTGATTAATCAAAATGTGTTTCTTGATTCTCAAAAAATGACGGATTTTTCTAGGGATGAGGAGTTGTTCCTCAAGTAATTGCTTTACCGTCATTTGAGGTAGAGAGTCTGGTAATGTAAATGTGAATTTCATACAGATATTGTAACAAAAAAAGCCCTATTTGGATAGGAAATAGCTAAATTCTTGTCTTCCTATGACGAAGATGATAAAATAAACGCATGAAATTAGATAAATTATTTGAGAAATTTCTTTCTCTTTTTAAAAAAGAAACAAGTGAACTAGAGGACTCTGATTCTACTAGCTTACGTCGCTCTCGTAGTGATCGAAAAAAATTAGCCCAAGTGGGTCCGATTCGGAAATTCTGGCGTCGTTATCATCTAACAAAGATTGTCCTTATACTAGGTTTGAGTGCAGGCTTGCTAGTTGGAACCTATTTGTTTGCTGTAGCTAAGTCAACCAATGTTAACGATTTGCAAAACGCCTTGAAAACTCGAACTCTCATTTTTGACCGTGAAGAAAAGGAGGCTGGTGCCTTGTCTGGTCAAAAGGGAACCTACGTTGAATTGACTGATATCAGTAAAAATTTGCAGAATGCTGTTATTGCGACAGAAGACCGCTCTTTCTATAAAAATGACGGGATTAACTATGGTCGTTTCTTCTTGGCGATTGTCACTGCTGGTCGTTCAGGTGGTGGTTCTACTATTACCCAACAGCTGGCTAAAAATGCCTATCTATCGCAGGATCAAACTGTCGAGAGAAAAGCGAAAGAATTTTTCCTTGCCTTAGAATTAACAAAAAAATATAGTAAGGATCAGATTTTAACCATGTACCTTAACAACGCTTATTTTGGAAATGGTGTGTGGGGGGTTGAAGATGCGAGTAAGAAATACTTTGGAGTTTCTGCGTCAGAAGTGAGTTTGGATCAAGCTGCGACTCTGGCAGGGATGCTCAAAGGGCCGGAACTGTATAATCCTTTGAATTCCGTAGGAGATTCTACCAATCGTCGCGACACTGTCTTACAAAATATGGTTGCAGCAGGATATATTGATAAAAACCAAGAAACCGAAGCTGCAGAAGTTGATATGACTTCGCAATTGCACGATAAGTATGAAGGAAAAATCTCAGATTACCGCTATCCTTCTTACTTTGATGCGGTGGTTAATGAAGCTGTGTCTAAGTATAATCTAACAGAGGAAGAAATTGTCAATAATGGCTACCGCATTTATACAGAGTTGGATCAAAACTACCAAGCAAATATGCAGGTTGTCTATGAAAATACATCGCTATTTCCGAGGGCAGAGGATGGAACATTTGCTCAATCAGGAAGTGTCGCTCTCGAACCGAAAACAGGAGGAGTTCGTGGAGTTGTCGGTCAAGTTGCTGACAATGATAAAACTGGATTCCGGAATTTCAACTATGCAACTCAATCAAAACGTAGCCCTGGCTCTACAATTAAGCCTTTAGTTGTTTATACGCCAGCAGTTGAGGCAGGTTGGGCTTTGAATAAGCTCTTGGATAACCATACCATGAAGTATGACAACTATAAAGTAGATAACTATGCAGGAATCAAAAAGAGTCGAGAAGTTCCCATGTATCAAGCCTTGGCAGAATCGCTTAATCTACCTGCTGTTGCTACTGTTAATGATTTGGGTGTTGATAAGGCTTTTGAGGCAGGCGAAAAATTTGGACTCAACATGGAAAAGGTCGACCGTGTTCTTGGTGTCGCTTTGGGAAGCGGTGTCGAAACCAATCCTCTGCAAATGGCTCAAGCATATGCTGCCTTTGCCAATGAAGGTTTAATGCCGGAAGCTCATTTTATTAGTAGAATTGAAAATGCTAGTGGTCAGGTTGTTGCGAGCCATAAAAATTCACAAAAACGGGTGATTGATAAAGCTGTAGCTGATAAGATGACCAGTATGATGTTGGGGACATTCACCAACGGTACCGGTATTAGTTCATCGCCTGCAGACTATGTCATGGCAGGGAAAACTGGAACAACTGAAGCAGTTTTCAATCCGGAGTACACAAGTGACCAGTGGGTGATTGGTTATACTCCAGATGTAGTGATTAGTCACTGGCTTGGTTTCCCGACCACTGATGAAAATCACTATCTAGCAGGATCTACTTCAAATGGTGCAGCTCATGTCTTTAGAAACATTGCCAATACCATTTTACCTTATACGCCAGGAAGTACCTTTACAGTTGAAAATGCATATAAGAAAAACGGAATTGCACCAGCTAACACAAAAAGACAAGTACAAACCAATGATAATAGCCAGACAGATGATAATTTGTCTGATATTCGAGGACGTGCGCAAAGTCTAGTAGATGAGGCTAGTCGGGCTATCTCAGATGCGAAGATTAAGGAAAAGGCTCAAACAATATGGGATTCGGTAGTCAATCTATTTCGCTAAGATGCTTGTCAAAGCCTAGCTTTCTTGTTATAATAGATAAGATGGAGGCGTTATGGCACTAAAAAAAGCAAGCCTAGCTTGTGCGGTTTGTGGTTCGAGAAACTATTCAATCAAGATTAGTGGAAACCCCAAGCCTACACGACTAGAAGTAAATAAATTTTGTAAGCATTGTGGCAAGTACACTACACATAGAGAAACGAGATAGGAGAGAGCGATGCGTTTTATTGGAGATATTTTTAGACTTCTTAAAGACACAACATGGCCAACTCGCAAGGAAAGCTGGAGAGATTTTCGTTCTATCATGGAATACACTGCTTTCTTTGTTGTGATTATTTACATTTTTGACCAGTTGATTGTTTCAGGTTTGATTCGATTTATTAACATTTTTTAGAAGAGTAGTGAAAGTACACTAAAAATCTTCTATTTATGAAAGGAAATATCATGGATAGTTTTGATAAAGGGTGGTTTGTTTTACAAACTTATTCTGGTTATGAAAATAAGGTGAAAGAAAATCTATTACAACGTGCACAAACCTACAATATGTTGGATAATATTCTACGCGTTGAAATTCCAACACAAACAGTGCAAGTTGAAAAAAATGGAAAGAGAAAAGAAGTAGAAGAAAATCGCTTTCCAGGTTATGTTCTTGTAGAAATGGTCATGACAGATGAAGCTTGGTTTGTTGTTCGAAACACACCAAATGTTACAGGATTCGTCGGATCTCACGGAAATAGATCAAAACCAACTCCATTATTGGAACAAGAAATTCGTGATATCTTGGTTTCTATGGGACAAACTGTACAAGAGTTTGATATCGATGTTGAAGTTGGTCAAACTGTACGTATTATTGATGGAGCTTTTGCAGACTACACTGGTAAGATTACAGAAATTGATAATAACAAAGTGAAAATGATTATCTCTATGTTTGGTAATGACACAGTTGCAGAAGTAAACCTAAACCAAATCGCAGAATTATAACCCAAAGAGAGGCAAGACCTCTCTTTTTTGTGCAGTTGAGGAGGTAAAGGGGACAGAATGGATGAAATGTGCCAAAAGTGTTTTTGAATTTGTTAGACTGTATCTAGAAAGGGGAAGATTATGCTTAAAAAAATGTATGAAGAAGTCCAAGGAATTGTATACAAGTGTAGAAATGAATATTACCTTCATTTGTGGGAGTTATCGGACTGGGATCAAGAGGGGATGATTTGCCTACATGAATTGATTAGTAGAGAAGAAGGGCTTGTAGAAGATATCCCACGCTTACGTAAATATTTCAAAACCAAGTTTCGAAATCGAATTTTAGACTATCTCCGTAAACAAGAAAGTCAAAAACGGAGATATGATAAAGAGCTTTATGAAGAAGTGGGTGAGATAAGTCATCGTATAAGTGAGGGAGGACTCTGGCTAGACGATTATTATCTCTTTCATGAAACACTAAGAGATTATAGAAGTAAACAAAATAAAGAGCAACAAGAAGAGTTAGAACGCGTCTTAAGAGATGAACGCTTCCGAGGGCGTCAAAGAGTGCTAAAGGACTTACGTATTGTGTTTAAAGAGTTTGACATCCGTACTCATTAGGAATTCATGCAAAAAAGTAAAAAAAGTTTAAAAAAGGTGTTGACAAAGTTTGAAAAGTCGGTATAATAGTAAGAGTTGAAAATAACAACTCTGGTCC
>NZ_CAMHZG010000020.1:0-21028 GCF_946190115.1 Streptococcus mitis
CGAGGCACGCAACCAATGCTTACCTGACTTGATCAACTTGAAACGGGTCACACGATCCGTCTCTCTATATTCACCTTTTTGTCTTCTAAAAAACATATTTAACTCCTTCTTCTAAAAAGGTATTTTTCCCTAATTATATTCTACTTCTTTGAATATATTAAGTCAACTCAATATAAGCTCATTATAAAAAATTTTTATTATTCAATTCTATGTATAAGGCTATATAACATTGATATTTCCGTAAATCGAACCACGCCAAAAATAGTAATAAAATCAGCAAATTGCTTTATTTGATATATATATATTGGAGATAGTGTGTATATTTTTGGTATAAAACTAGTAAAACAGGCAAAAAACTTCAAAACTGTATACAACTCGCTATGCTCTTTCTGTTCGTAGAGCCACTATTTCGCTATCTCTTCCTCCCTCTACTAGCTCATGATAATCAGACTTTGGAATCGCTATTTGGTTCACCGGTAGCAGGTACCCACGGAGGACTTACACCTCAGATGAACATCATGACCGTCGTACCTAAAAAATCACTCCCTGACTAGGCGAGTGATTTTTGAGCTACTGTAAAAAAGAGTTCTGAGTAATTTCCTTGAAACAGGTCTTCAGCGCTATAGAGGATCTGACTATGCACAGATGAAAAACCAAACTGGGCTAGCTTGTTTTCCAGTTCAACCAATTCAAATCCATGATGGTTAGCTTCTGTCTTGGTAAAATCAGCAATGAGGAGTTGTCCATCTTCCTTCAAATGTTGATGAAACAGTGAGAGAGCCGCATTCAAATCAGGCATATGATGAAGAACACGACAAACAACAATGAGATCAAACTCTTGCTTCAAGGGATTTTTCAATAAATCTTGCTCCAAAAACTGGATATTCTTGATGTCTTGCTGCTCCGCTTTCAAACGAGCTTGCTACAGCATTTTCGCAGAAATGTCTACAAGAGTGACGAACTTGGCCTGCTTGGCTAGGGGCAAAGCTAACAGACCCGTCCCTCCACCGAAATCCAAAATTTCTTTGTCTGATAGAAGATCAATCTGTTTCTCGACTGCTTGACAAACCAAGTTTGCAAGGAAAATATTTTTAGGCGAATCGAAAGTTTCTGCTTTGTGGTTAAAATCATGTTTCATATTTTTAGTTTAGCACAAAGTAGCTTGGTTGGCTAGGAATTCTCTTTCTTTTCAGACTTCTTTTCTGATTTTTTCTTCTCCACTTTTTCGCTTGAATCGGTCGCTACCTCTTCCTTTTTATCCGTTTTCTCTTCTTTGATTTTGATTGAAGGAAACACAAACTCATATTGGCTCTTATCCGTACGAACCGTCGTCACCAAGCCAGTTTTCTTGTTTTGATAGCTTACTTGACCCAGATTAAAGGCCTGTTCCCCACTTTCTTGCTCTGCTTTATCCTTGGTTCGTTTAGCCATGGCAAAAGCAACCAATTTTTCTTTATTCAAAGCATAGTCTCGATGGTGGGCGACTTGTCGGTTCAAGTAAAATTGTAACAAAAAACTAAAGACGGCTGCTATGGTGACCGCATAGAGGAGAACACCTGCCTTAACTTTCTTCTTTTTCCACACGATAGATGAACTCCCTTTCTAAGCCTTTTTGGAACTGGAAACGAAAACGAACCAGTTGATTGTCCTCTGTAATCTGTGCGGATTTGAGGCCATAAACCATCGGCTGATAACCCCGTCCACTGGCATCTGTTTTACGAAAATCGTCTGACTTGGACTTACCGATAGCGATGTCCTTGCCATCTTGCTTCATATAAATGCGATTGCCTTCCACTTTTTCAAACTGCGAACGGTCTAATTCTGCCTCCAACTGGTCCACAAACAAGAGCCACTCCTTTTGCTCGCTTTGTTGCTGGTAGCGAACTTCTGAAATAAGGAGCTGACTCATGGCTTGAAAGAGGAGTAAGCTTCCACTGATGACAATGAGGGCAATCAGAGATTCTAACAAGGTAAAAGCCTTGACCTTATTGCTCTTTGATAGCCAACAACTGTTCTGAACCATGATAAACCTCCAATCCCTTTTCACTAGAAAACACCTGAATCTCAACTCCGTTTACGTTTACCTGATTTTGACCTGTCTGCAGTGCCATCTTAGCTACCCTCAAGACTTCTTCCTTTTGCAAGATTTTTGCTTCTTCTTGCCTATTTTTTTGAATTTGTCCCAAAAGGAGGGTCGCAATGCTGGCAAAGATAGCTAGAGCGACTACTGCTTCCAGTAAAATTACTGCCCTAATTTTTTGTTTCCTTAATGCGTTTAATTTTTCCATTTCCTAGATATAATTGATAACGAATCGCTCCTTTACTGGTCTGAAATTCAACCTTAGCCAGGGACGAATTGCCCCCAGCTCGGTCAAATGTAATACTTTGTCCCGATGGTGCTTGAATTCCTTTAGGAACTGTCAACTTTTGACTGCCATTGCTAATCGTCTGCCCATCTAAGTTCAGACTAGTCTTTTGCTGACTAGCTACACTGCGTTTTTGAGTTTCCCGATAAAGTTCTTCAAACTCCATAAAGAAAATCTGCTCCTCTACCGCTGCAAAAGTGGACTGGACTGAACCGGACAAGCCCAAGGCAAGGATACTCACAAGTCCCAAAACTAGAAGACTTTCCAGCATAGTAAAAGCCTTAATCTGCAACGGTTTGACTGATATTTTGTTTTGCATGGTATTCTTTATAAGCTTTAGCTTGCTCTTCTGTGATGCGATCATCTGCTTGTAATTTGCTTAGAGTAGCCTCTTCATTTTTATTCAAACTATAAAGCTCTGCCTGGCTTTCTACCACCTTAACAACAGCAGCTTTTCCTTTATCATTGACTGCTTCTTTTTGCTTGGTCAGATTAGGTACAAAGAGCAAGAGAAGCACACTGATGATGAGTAAGACCACCAACATCTCCACAAGTGTAAAAGCTTTAACCTTAGCTTTTTTCAAGAATGTCATCATTTTTTTCATGTTAAAAATTTACCTCCATATTTTGATACATGGGCATGAGCATTGCCGCATAAAGTAAAACGATAATCAGTGCCACAAAGATGAAAAACAGTGGCTGCACCAGATTCATGGTGCGGTTGACTCGGGTAAAAAAGGCCTCCCAAGTTTTTTCAGCATAGATTTCCAACTCACTACCCAGCTTGGACTTGACTTCCCCATACTCGATGATGAGACTCAATTCCTTCTTAAAGAAAGGATAGGTCGCTATGGTTTGAGAAAATTCGCGGCCACTTTGTAGGAATTGAGCTAGGTCTTGACCGATTTCTTTAAAGAGCTGAGAACCTTGTTCCTGCATGATTTGAAAAATCTGCGTCAACTCCAGCCCTTGAGAAATCATATTACCCCATTCACGCGCATAATAGGCTGTCAAATAGGTCTGCACAAAGATTCCAAGGAAAGGAATGCGTGCTAGGATAGAAAAGACGCGCATCTTAGAACTTCTTTTATAAAAAGTGAGTGCTAAAAGGGCAAGTATGGAAACAAACCCTACCATTCCTAGAAAAATTTGTGGCAGATTACCAATGATTTGGGTGGCAATATTGCTACTATCCAGTTGTGGTAGTAGGTAGTTCCGTAGCCCCAGCATGATTAAAAGAAGAAAACCTAGCAAAATCAAGGGATAGGTCGCTACCTCAATTAGTTTTTTCTTGACCTTGGCAAGATTGTCTAGATACTCTTCTATCTTTCCCAAACTCAGGTGAAGATTCCCATGAACTTCCGCTAGGGATAACTGAGTGACAGTAGCACTTGAAAATCCCAAACTTTCCATCATTTCTGAGAATGATTTCCCCTGAGACAAACCTGTGCGCATCTGGGTCACACACTGCTTGTCCAACAAAGCACTCCTATCTAAAAAGGAGATGGTCTCCACTAGATGAAAACCACTGGAAAAGAGATTGTTAAACAAGGTGATGATATTTTTTTGCTTAGCTGTAGCTAATTTTTTCCGTTTCAGCCTGAAGACTTGTGATATGTCCATCTTCCAGAAGCTGGTCAATCTGTTCATTCCAGCTAGTTGGCTGGTGTTCTTGATAGTCTTTGTTGGCAAAGTCAACGATTCCTCCTCCCCCAATTAATCTCTGGTAGCAGACTCCCTGCAGAACGACTGCCAATTCCTCCTCACTCACACCCAACTCCAACAGGCGCTCATAAACACCTCGAATACTCTTGGCATGAATGGTTGAAAAGACTGTCGCCCCTGTCAAACCGGCTCTGACCACTGCACGCGCCGTCTCGCTGTCTCGAATCTCTCCGATAATCAAGAGATCAGGACGATGACGCAAAGAAAGTTTGATGAGATTTTCATAGGTTAGTCCGATTGCTTCATTTAGCTGCAACTGGAGCATGTCGTCCTGCTTGATTTCGACAGGATCTTCGATAGACATGACTTGCTGTCCTTTAAAGAGGAACTTGGCCAATTCGTGCATCAAGGTTGTCTTGCCACTGCCGACTGGACCAGCAAAAAGATAGAGTCCCCGTTGCCTGTACTGCTTACCCAGTTCTCCAATATCCTGAAACCAAAAATGTAAATCTTGCTCCTCATCGTGCAACAAGCGAATGACTAAACTCTCATGTCCTCGATAATCGCCTACAGTAGATAGACGTAGAGATGCCATCTTCTGGTCATAGGCATAATCACAGGAACCAAGTTGACTACGTCGCTTTTCTCCTACATTCATACCCGCCACAAACTTAAAGTGACTGATGACTGCCGCAAATTTTTCAAAATCATAACAACCGATTTTACAGCGCTCGTCTCCTACCCTCATATGAAGCTCATAGGCGTCTAACTTGGGGACAAAATAAATGTCTTGCGCCCCTTTTTTCCGGGCCGAACGAATGATTTCTTGTGCAATTTCTTGAACCATACTTACCTCCTCACCTATACTATTCGCAAAGATTTGGAAAAATAAAAAAAGCAACTCCAAAAAAGTTACTTTTCCTCTATTTTAATTTCATACGGCAAGAACGGTGCCTTTCCTTACCTGTTTGTTTTTCATAGCCTGGACGTAATTTTTCATCTGGAATAACCTGCTCATCCTGTAAAAGAGCCAAAGAATGGTATTGTTGTAAATACTCGTCACATTCATCACACCAGCGTTGATCTTCTGGATCCCAAAAAATGGTCATCAAATCACTTCTACTTTTATAAAGAGGAGATTCTTGTTCCAATCTAAACCAGCAAGTTTTGTAGTATTTGAGAGCATCATAATACTGGTCAAATTTTCTACTTGCTACAATATCTTCTTCCCAACCTTCTAAGAACCACCAAGGCTCAAAATCTCCATACATTTCTATAACACGATACATATTCATTCATTCCTTTGTACCGTATATTATAACCAATTCCGCCAGACAAGGAAAGAAATATGCTCATTTCTTAATTTCTTGATAAAAAATCCAGCCATCTTATGATGACTGAATTTCTATTTGCTTATGTTCCAAAATGTTTTTACTACTTAAGCTTCTGAAATATCGTTTTCAATAATGACCTTAATGGCATGGTGGTCTGCTGCTTTACTGAAAACTTCATAGGCTTTTTCAATTTCACTGAGTTTGAAATAATGAGTTACCAATTTTTCTGGTTCAATCTTATGACTTTCAAGAGCTTTCAACAATTGTGGAGTTGTATTTGTAGATACCAAACCAGTTGTTACATTGATGTTGCGAATCCAAAGTTTGTCCAAATCGAATTCGACTGGTTTACCATGTACACCACAGTTGGCAACTGTTCCGTCTATACCGATAATCTTTTGACAGAAATCAAATGTTGCAGGAATACCAACAGCTTCGATAGCGACATCCACACCACGACCATCTGTCAAATCATAAATTTCTTTAATCGCTTTTTCAGGGTCTGAAGAATTAACCTTATGAGTCGCACCAAATGATACAGCAGTTTCCAAGCGGTTATCATCTAAGTCCACCATAATCAATTTAGCTGGTGAATAGAATTGAGCTGTCAAAAGAGCTGCCAATCCAACTGGTCCTGAACCAATAATGGCTACGCTGCAACCAGGTTCTACTTTCCCTTTTAAGACACCAATTTCATATCCAGTAGGTAGAATATCTGATAGCATAACCAAGGCTTCATCTGACAAGTCTTCTGGAGTATGGTAAAGAGTGTTATCTGCATGAGGGACACGTAGATATTCAGCCTGCATACCATCAATCAAGTGACCGAAAATCCAGCCCCCTTCGTCTTCACAGTGGGCATAAATTCCTTTTTTACAGTAGTAGCATTTACCACAGGCACAGACACAAGAAATCAAGACCTTGTCGCCTTTTTTGAAGTTAGAAACTCCTTCTCCAACTTCTTCAACAATCCCAATCCCTTCGTGACCAAGAATGGTACCACTTTGGCAAGCGGGAACATCCCCTTTGATAATATGGAGGTCTGTTCCACAAATAGTGGTTTTTACGATACGCACAATAGCGTCTGTTGGCTTGCGAATAACTGGTTTGTCTACATCAACAAAAGAAGCAAGTCCTGGTTTAACATAAGTATAAGCTTTCATAAAGTACTCCTCCGTTTTTTTATTTGTACTATTTATAACATAATTGTAAGCCTTTTCATTTGTTTCTTCAAGTTTTTTTGTGATTTTTTTAACTTTTTTATTTACCGGTAAAGCAATATAGATAAAAAAGCAGAAGCTAGTCTCTAACTTCTGCTTTCTCTCTTATGCTTGATAACGTTTCACACCATCTAGATAGGTTGCTACCAATTCCAAATCTTTATCTAATACGATAAAGTCCGCATCATAGCCTTCACGGATTTGGCCACAAACATCATCAATGTGAACAGATTTTGCTGGGTTAAGGCTGGCCATCATGACCGCTTCGTGTGGATTTGCAATACCCCACTCGACTACATTTCTCATACCATCTTTAAGTTTGAGGATAGAACCTGCCAAATTACCAGTAGATTTGAGACGTGCAGTTCCATTTGCTACTACAACAGGGAATTCTCCCAACATATAGTCACCGTCTTCAAGCCCACCAGCTGTCATACAGTCCGTAATAAGAGCGATGTTTTCTGTCCCCTTTTGCTTAAGTAAAATCTCACAAGCTTTTGGATCTACGTGATAACCATCACAAATCAATTCTGCGTAAGTATGTGGGAGCTCATACATAGCTCCTACCATACCTAGTTCGCGGTGTGTTAAACCACGCATCCCATTATAGGCATGTACCCATACACTAGCTCCAGCATCAACTGCCTTCTTAGCTTGTTCAAATGTCGCATCTGAGTGTCCAAGTGCAACTGTCACACCTTCACCTGTAATAGTACGTACAAAATCTTCCACCCCATCACGTTCTGGTGCAATAGCGATTTTATTTAGCATCCCTTTTGCAGCATCCTGCCAAGAATGAAACTCCTCAACACCCGGGTCTCTCATATAAGTTGGATTTTGTGCCCCCTTAAAAGTTTCTGTGAAATATGGACCTTCATAATAAATCCCACGAATCTTAGCACCTGTTGCTTCTTTATAATGGTTTCCAAGATTTTCAGTGACTGCAAGCAATTGCTCATAAGTGGCTGTTAAAGTTGTGGGCAAGAAACTGGTAACACCGGTACTAAGAAGTCCTTCACTCATAGTGTGCAATGTACCTTCAATGTTGTTGTCCATCACATCTACACCTGCATATCCATGAATATGAGTATCCACAAGACCTGGTGCAATGCTATAACCAGTATAGTCAAGAACCTCTGCTCCTTCAGGAATTTGATCCACATGTTTCCCAAATTTGCCATCAACAAGTTCTAAGTACCCACCACGACGAATGCCAAATGGATAGAAAAACTGATCCGCTTTAACGTAATTAGGCATAATAATGACCTCCTTAAAAGATTACTTTTGATATTTATTATGTCAATTACATTATAAACCTTTCTGATTCATTTGTAAATGGTATAGACCTATTTTCTAGAGATATTTTAAAAGAGCTGGATTTCTCCAACTCTTCTCTTTTTAATACAAGTTATTTTGATTTGACTGGCTTGTCTTGAGCTGTTTGCAAGGCTGTAGCAATGGTCTCTGCATACAATTTTGCTCCGGCTTCAATCTTACTATTGTCACTTCCGAAATGGACTTGGTCTGTTCCTGTCCAGATCTCTGGATGTTCCTTAGCAACTTGATTCCAATCAGCAATGGTGATATAAGGAGTCTTCTCTGCCAATTCTCTCATATAGGCAGCAGCCTTCTCAACGATGGCATAGGTCTCTTTTGTTTTATCTCCCTCATAAGGAGTCACCAAAACCATATGGTGGCCCTTAGGAAGATTTTTTACGATACTGTCCCAATCTTCCTTGTAATTTTCAGGATTATTTACCCCTGTTGCAATGACCACCATCTTAGGTAAAAATTTATTCTGGCTATTATTTAGCATGATTTCATCAGCAGTCTTGGTTGTTCTGCTGACCTGCGCGTTAATCTGTGCTCCAGGAAGGGCTGTCTGCAGGGCTGTATTAGCTCTTAGAGCCACTGAGTCACCAATTAACATAGTACCATCAGCAATTCCCAAACTGTTTGCATCTGCCCGTTCTGTCATCACCTTGGTTTGGTTAATATTTGTTGCAGCTTGCTTCAAACCATTGACAGTTAAGTCTGTCTCAAAAGCTCCCACTTGTGGTGCCAACAAAGTCACTAAGAGGACAATGAAGGCCAAGATTCCTGTACTTGTTGCAAGAATTGCGTGAATATAAGGCAGGGGACGAAGAGTTTGTAAAACAGGTGTATTCTTGCCTACAATCCACGGCTCCAATACATAAAATGAAAGACTGGCAAATCCATAAGAACAAATCAGAGTCAGTAACACAGCAAGAAGATTTGAGGTCAACTGTGAGAAAATGATGTAGAAAGGCCAATGGAAAAGATAAACCGCATAGCTAGTATCCGCTAAAAAGCTAATTATCTTTGGCTCCTGTACGTTAGGAGTCTTTTCATGTAAGACACGCGCTGCCAATATCATAGTAAGAGCTGCAAGACTGGCAAGCAAGAAGCCTATAAGATAGGCAAAGAGATAGGTAAATTTGACAAAGAAGGTCAAAATGAGTAAGAAGCCAAAACCGCCTCCAAAAACCAACAGGGTCTTTCGTAAATCCCAGATTTTATTCAACTGCTTGACGAGGGAAGTCGTCTGACGAACGCCTACAATCGTTGCTAGGATACTTCCCAAAAAGAATGGATAGACATGAGTTAAACTGGAGAAGTAAACAGAGGAATAAGAGGTTACTAGAAAACTACCAATAAACATGGAGAAAAAGCTGATCAAGAAGGCAGTGGCAGATAAAAGAAAGATCATCCCCTTCAACTGACCATTTGATTTAGCCTGTTTAGATAAGAACCAAACTGCCAATCCCCAAAGAATATAGTAGTGAACCTCAACGGCCAAGCTCCAATTATGAACAAACAAATGAGGAATGAACTGTGATTCATAACTCCCACCTGTTAGAAGTTCATAGAAGTTGGTCATGAAACCTAAAACACCCGCAATCTGACCCCCAATTCCAGCCACATAATCTTGGCGAACTAGAAAGGTAAAAGGCATGGTTACCAAGACCATCAAAACCACAGGTGGCACAATCCGATAAAAACGTCTCCTAAAAAATCCTATCAAATCAATTTCATGATTTTTAGAAAATTCTTCGATGAGTAGAGCTGTAATCAGGAAACCTGAAAATGTGAAAAAAACATCTACCCCGAAAAATCCTCCAGGAAAGATGGTCTGAAAGAAGTGATACAAGAGTACAAAAAGTAAACCTGTAATCCTAATCAAGGAAAACCATTTAATGCGCATACGAGTTTATTCTTCCTTTCATTGTACACTTTATTCTATCAAAAAAAGAAGAAAAATCCTAAGAGAAAACTTAGGATTTTTAGCTTATATCAATTCCATTTTAGAAATTACGCCCTGATTTATTATAGCCATATTTTTCCACAAAATACTCACGGAATTCCAAAAGATTGTCATCCATGATGGCTTGTCGCACTTGCTTCATCAGGTTAAGCAAGAAGTAAAGATTGTGGTAGCTAGTCAAGCGGATACCAAAGGTTTCATCGGCCTTGAGCAGGTGACGAAGGTAGGCGCGTGTGTAGTTCTTACATGTGTAGCAATCACATTCAGGATCCAGTGGTGTAAAGTCCTCAGCAAACTGAGCATTTTTGACAACCAAACGACCTTGACTGGTCATACAAGTCCCATTACGAGCGATACGAGTCGGCAAGACACAGTCAAACATATCCACCCCACGAATCACCCCATCAATCAAGCTGTCTGGCGCTCCCACACCCATCAAATAGCGAGGTTTATTTTCAGGTAGCAGTTGAGTTGTAAAGTCCAAGACCGCATTCATCTCTTCGTGGGTTTCTCCCACCGCCAAACCACCGATAGAGTAGCCTGGGAAGTCCATGCTGACAAGGTCATGAGCCGATTGGCGACGAAGGTCTTCAAATCCTGCCCCTTGCACAATTCCAAATAACCCTTGGTCATGCGGACGACGATGAGCCTTCAAACCACGCTCAGCCCAACGACTGGTACGCTCGATTGATTTCTTAACATAGTCGTATGGTTGATAAAACTGAGGACATTCGTCAAAGGACATCATAATATCTGAGCCTAGATTGTTCTGAATAGAGATAGCTTTTTCCGGTGATAGAAACATCTTAGAACCATTGAGATGGTTTTTAAAAGTTACACCTTCTTCTGTGATATTACGGCTATCTGCTAAGGAATAAACCTGAAAACCACCACTATCTGTCAAAATAGGCTGGTCCCAATTCATGAACTTATGGAGACCGCCTGCGCGTGCAATGAGTTCATCTCCAGGACGAAGCCAGAGATGATAGGTGTTTGACAGGATAATTCCCGAACCCATCTCCTTCAATTCTTCAGGCGACTGAGTTTTGACAGTGGCTTGAGTTCCAACTGGCATAAACATAGGTGTTGGGAAGGTGCCGTGGGGAGTGATGATTTCCCCCAGACGAGCTCCTGTGTGTTTTTCTTTCTTAATCAAACGATATTTGATTGGTGAATCTGACATTTTTTACCTCCGAAGCTGGGAAAGACAGTCCCAGTTCATACTTTGTGCCCAAGGGCATACTGTATGATTTTATCAAAAAAAGCCGGAACTGTCACGAACTATGGTATAATGAGAGAATGAAATACCCAAAAATTGATTTAAAAACCGTTCGTCTGCAGTCCAGACAATTTCAGGCTGAAAATCCCCGCCTCTTTCTCGTCTATCTCTTACCTAGCATACTGCTCATCTTGTCTGGCTTCCTCAATCCCTTAGAGCGCATCAACGAGAGTGTTTTAGAACAACCCTTTTTAATCGTGTTTGGCCATGTATTCCAAGCCTATCTTTTTCCACTATTAGTCTCCTTTATCGGAGCTATTCTTCTAACCAGTTCAGTCTATACAACCCTAAAACTCATCAAGAATCCAGATACAGAACTATCCGTCAAAAATAGTCTTACTCTCTTTAACGAAGTACACTTTTCACAAACCTTTTTGACTCTACTCCTCAAACGCTTCTATCTCTTTTTATGGAGCATTCCTAGTTTACTCGGGATTTACTTCCTCTTTTACAGTAGCTTTCTAGCAAAGAAATTCGTTGTCCTTCACCCTGAGTTTCCCAATCTGGATCTCACGTCAATTGAAACCGAGCGTTTCCTCATGACCTTTGGTCTTTACTTTCTAGCAAGTATCCTCTTGATGATTGTCGGAAATAGTCTCTATATCCCACAATATTATGCCTATTCGCAGGTAGAATTTCTCCTCTGTGACACCCTAGACTTAGGACAGGCCAAACCAGGACAAATCCTTAAAACCAGCCGTTTCCTGATGAAAGGCTACAAATTTCAGCGTTTCGTCCTAGACTTACAACTCCTTCCTTGGTACTTCCTCAATTGGATTACCTTTGGGATTGCTAGTTTCTCACTCCTACCCTACATTCAAATCAATAAAATAATTTTTTACCGAGCAGTATTAGCTCGAAAACGTCCAAAAGCTTGAAGGTGACCCCTCAAGCTTTTTTCTATCAATGAGTTTCTCCCCCTACCAACTTGAGGTCCCGATCTCCATGTTCTATAATGGCCCCGATTGCTGCTTCTATACCTCGCCTAATGTCCACTAAACTCATAGCTGGGGTAGTCGGTCGATTCACCACCTGTTCCATCATATAAGGAATATGCATAAAACCTGCCTTGACATGGGGAAATTTCTTTTCTACCAAATAGAGGACCTGATACATCAAATGATTGCAGACAAAAGTCCCTGCCGTATTGGAAACAGAGGCCGGCAAGCCCTCTTTTTTTATAGCTTGAACCATCGCTTTAATCGGCAGACTACTAAAGTAGGCCGGAGCACCGTCTGGGCGAATGGGAAGGTCAATCGGTTGATTACCTTCGTTATCAGGAATGCGTGCATCGTCTTGATTAATGGCTACTCGCTCAGGTGTCAAGCTGGTTCTTCCACCTGCTTGGCCGATACAAAGGACAAAGTCAGGTTGATAACGGTTCATCTCTTCTTCCAATACTTGAGCCGATTTGTAAAAGACTGTTGGCACTTCTAGCCAACGAACCTCAGCACCATGGATTTCAGCTGGTAAACCTTTAATAGCCTCCAAGGCTGGATTGACCTTTTCCCCTCCAAAGGGCTCAAAACCTGTCACTAATATTTTCATTTCTAACTCCTCAAAACAAATTCAATGAGACTTTTTCTTAAAAATAAGTATAACATATTTCCCTTATTCTGGAGTGAAAAGGACTAGAGAGGCTAGAATTGATTTTTGAGTTTATTTAATGAATAAAATACTAATCAAGGCCAAAATAGCTGGTCCACCTTGCTTCAAAATAATTTTCTTATCCGCTGTGAGAGAGCCATAAGTCGCAGCACCAATCACAAACAAGACAAAAATAGTCACAATTTCTAAATTCTGTGAGAAATAAATCCCATACAAGAGAAAGACTCCTAGCAAACCGTTATAAATCCCTTGATTTTTAAACAGTGAACTTACCGACGGACGAGCCAGTTCTTCCTTGTCCATGTTAAAAACACGACTAGTTACTTCAGATTGTGTTGCAACACTTTCCAAGTAAAAAATGTAAAAATGTTCCAAAGCAACAATCGTTGCTAAAATGATTGTCATAATTGACACCTATTTCTCCTTAAATTTCTATATTTTCAATGCCCAAAACCAATTTATTTACTAAACGGCTGAGTTCTGTTCTTTCAGACTCTGTTAAGATACTTTCCATCTCTTCCTTAACCTTGATATGTTTCAGAGGAGGATTCACCACTAACTGCTCCTTGGCATACTTCGTAGCCTCTACCAACACTTCCCGCTGATTTTCAGGATTGCGATGACGCTCCACCAAACCTTCCATTTCTAAAATCTTGAAATGTCGTGTCAAAGCGGCCTGATCAATCTTCAAACGCTCCTGAACCGCTATTTGATTACAAGGGGAATGCTTCAGCAAAAATAATAAAATCTGATACCGTGTCAAACTAATCCCAAGCCTTTTTTCAAACAATTGCGTACTCGCTTGCTCAGACAAGCGGAGTTGATACAGTAAATCTTGAATCTCTATCATTTCTTTCTCCTTTTACTTGATTTATCAATAGTTGACTAATCAAGTAAAATGCAAAGTAAAATAGATTGCAAGAATGTTGCTTGAATCATTACAAGATGCTAGTTTTCCATTCATATTGATACTCAATAAAAATCAAAGAGCAAGCTAGGAAGCTAGCCGCAGGCTCTACTTGAGTACGGCAAGGCGAAACTGACGTGGTTTGAAGAGATTTTCGAAGAGTATGACAAAGAAAAAACGAACGAGAATCGCTCTCTATCACGAAAGCTAGATCTCATTCGCCAAAATGATATTACAAAGTCTGGTTTATCCATTCATTGAAACGTGAACGTGATCATAGTGATTTTCTGTCACGCTACCACGGTCTGGCATTGGGTTCCAAGTATTAGCTGGTCCATATTTGCTATCGAATGGAGCATAGAAACGTTGTTTCCAGATGATGTAACTAATTCCACGGCTGGCCATGTTTTGAATAGCGTATTCCGCAACCTTATCCCCTAGTTCTGAGCTTTCTGGTACCATAAAGTCGATAGCCAAACCTTTTCCGTGATCTCCACTGTCTCCTGGACGGTAACCACTAAAGGATGTGATGCCAAACAAGTTGGCGATTTCTTCTTTAAAGGCAGCTGTTTGTGGTTGAAGGCCTGCATTTTCAGATTTCGCTACTGCCAATCCAGCATAATCGGGCGCAGCTGGAGCCGTGTAAGTTGTTGAAACTGTTGTCGCCTCTTCTGGTTGATAAGTAGAAACT
Organism: Streptococcus mitis; assembly: GCF_946190115.1. GTDB lineage: Bacteria > Bacillota > Bacilli > Lactobacillales > Streptococcaceae > Streptococcus > Streptococcus mitis_CO. Next base: position 14,357 of record NZ_CAMHZG010000020.1, read on the forward strand.
GCTGTTGTAGCTTCATTTGATGAGGCTTCTTTTGCTTCTTCTGAACTTGTTGCAGTTGTTTCTGTTGTTTTTTCTTCTACTGGAGTTGTAGTTGTTTCCACTGTTGAAGCAGCTTGAGGGCTGGCTTGTGTTTCCTGCTTCTCAGCTGAAGTCGTTGCCTGAAGAGCTGCTTCTGCACTACTTGTTTCGGCTGTTTGCTCCTCTGACGTTGAAGTATTTGTAGATGGTGCTACTTCTTCTGCAGTAGCAACTTTCTCTGCAACTTCTGAACTTGATTCCACTTCTTTTATACTTGTAGTTTCTACTGCTTTTGGAGCTTCTGCAATTGGTTGAGAAAGGTCTGCAACCTGAACAGTTTGATCATCAACCGTCACTTGATTGGTTGTCAAATCTGCTGTCGCAGTTGTCACTTCTTCACTAGAGTCTGCTTGAGGAGTTTGAATTTCAACTTCTGTTACTTCTTCAGCTTCATTGACAGTCGTTGTCAAAACAGTTTCTGGAAAAATCAAGTCCATATTCGTGATTTTATTCAAATTCGCAAGAACTGTGACATCTACACCCAAGGCTTCTGCAATGGTGCTCAAGGTATCACCATACTGAACGGTATAACTTGTTTTGTTATCCGTTTTAGTCAAATCATTTTGGATTTGCTCAACACTACGTGCAGTCCAAAGAACTTCTTCTGCTTGAGTTGCCAAGACTGGGGCAAATGACAAGGCTACTGTTGAGGCTAATAATATTCTTTTCTTCATTCTTTCAAATTCCTTTCAAATGAGTACCTGTCTATGATAACACAAAAAATGCTGAAAAAAAGCTCTCTCGGGCCTATTTAATAGAACTGTCTATTCCTTGTAACAAACTCAGTTACTTGAAATAGTTTGTTAGGTCTCTGTCACAAAACTGACACAATCTTTTTATCACTTAACCTTAAAAATAAGAGGAATATCTGCTAACGCTTGAATCCTGTAATTACCTTCATAAGACGACTCTAAAAAGTTGATGCTTTGAATCCCACTATTCTGGGCAAATTCCACATCCAGAGTCCGATCCCCTATATAATAGGTTTTCTCAGGATCCAACTGATATTTATCTATCAGATAGGTAGCCGCTTCTGGACTTGGCTTCCGCTCAAAACCACTCTGACTGGTTAAAATCTCTGTAAAATAGGATTCCAAACCCAAGTCTCTGAGAATGGTAAGAGCATTGTCTCCCTTATGAGTGTAAACAAACTGCTGAATTCCTGCTTGGTCTACCCAAGCTAGCACCTCACGCGCACCTGGCATCAAAACTACCTGAGCATTCTTCTCAGCCAGACTCTGGGCACGCACCTGATTTAGCACTTCCACATCCAGTTTTCTCTCTTCCGCCACCTGCACAAGTAAATCCTGCACAGAAAACTTGAGGATAAACTCTCTCACCTGCTCCTTATCATAAGGAATAGCAAACTGACCAAAAGTCTCCTCAATCCCTGACAAAATCGCTTCGTAAGAGTCCAATAAAGTCCCGTCTAAATCCCAAATAAAAGCTGTTTTTTGCATTTCCTATCCTTTCAAGCTCATATAGCGCTGGTAACGATAGCGTAGAAATAACCAGCGAAAACCATTATCCAAAAGGGTTCCAGCCCAAATACCAGGCAAGCCCCAACCAAGCACAATCCCCATCAGGTATCCTGTTCCAATGCGGATACACCACATTCCTATACTTGTCGCATAAAAGGGAAGCCGAGCATTGCCCAAACCTTGCCAGACTGCTGTATAGATGACTGTTCCTATCGTCATAGGAGTACCAAGTAGTGAAAACAGTGTCACTAGAACACTAGCCTCAACCGCTAGAGGATCAGTCGTATAGAGATGAGTTAGTGGTACACCCAAGGCATAGATACTGAAGGTCAAGGGTAACATGAGGACCAGAGAAAGCCAAAAGACTTGTTTACTCAAACTTGCGACTCTTTTCCGATCATCCTCTCCAACCGCTCGAGCCACCAGCATGACCGTTGCCGTAGCGACGCCAAAGGCAGGCATGTAGTTAAACTGGGTCAAGACTTCTCCGACCGCATTTCCCGCCACTGCCTCCGTTCCAAAAGAAACGACCAAGGCAATGATAACGACATCACCAGCCCGCATCATAAGCCGCTCTCCAGCTGCTGGCAAAGCTAAGATCAATAGTTCCTTATCTAAACCAAAAGTCGGTTTCTCAAAAGGCAGCTTTAATTGCGACCATAAAATCACAAGACCAACCAAACGAGACAGAATAGTCCCCCAAGCAACACCAGCTATCCCCATATCCAGAACAAAAATAGCTAGACTGGAAAAGAGAATATTCAAAGCATTTGACAAGAGACTAACATAAAGAGGCAAACGTGGATTATGCGTTGCACGAATCAAGGCTCCCAGACTAGTCATTAAACCTAAGAGAACAATCGATCCGCCTACCAAAGATAGATAGAGTCCACCACTCTCAGCTACATCCCTCTCCGTCCCCAAAAGTCCTATTATCTCTTTCCCAGCGAAGATGGACAAAAATCCTAAAAGGAAACTTAATAGTAAGGTAATCTTCAAGGCCTCAGTCACATGATATGCTAGCATAGATTGATCCTTCTGCCCCAAACTTTTTGAAATAACACTGGAAATAGCAGCTCCCAGAGCGATGAAAATCGCCTGGTAAATCGTGATAATATTGCCAGCTACTGATACACCCGAAATGGCTATCAAGCCCAAATGGGCTACCAAGTAACTGTCCACCATTCCCATGAACATCTGCAAAAAGTTTTCGCCCATAGCTGGCAAAGCAATATTAAGAATGTCTTTATTTTTCTTAAACAATCCTTCCTCCTGATGAAAAGAAACTCAGTTGGTTTCCCAACCGAGTTTACTCCTTCCGTCTTAAAGTCCTAAATAAGCCTCAACCGCTGCTTGCATATCCGCAGCCGCCACAGTTGTCTTGTGACGAACTGGCGCTGTTTCAAGGCCATCAACTGCTGATGGCACAGCCACTCCTGAGATTTCATGCAATTGAGCCAAAGCTTCAAAGTCAGTTAAGCCTGCTTTCCCTGTTACTGCTTCGACTGCAACCACTGGGAACTTGTAAGGACTAGCTGTTGAAGCAATCACTGTCTTAGTAACATCGTCAGTAGCCACTTGGTATTTCTTATAAACTGCCGAGGCAACCGCCGTATGTGGATCCTCGATATAAGAATCTGACTCATAAACACGCTTGATTTCTGCCGCTGTTTCTTCCTCAGTCGCATATTCAGCTGCAAAGAGGTTAAGAATCTCTGCATCAAAGTCTGTCAACTCATATTGTCCTTGCTTGTTCAAGGCATTCATGAGTTCAGCTGTTTTAACCGCATCATTACCCAAAAGATGGAAAATCAAACGCTCCAAGTTTGAAGATACCAAGATATCCATAGATGGACTAGTTGTTACCTTAAACTCACGCTTCTTGTCGTAAACACGTGTCTTGAAGAAGTCTGTCAAAACATTGTTGTCATTTGAAGCACAGATCAATTTACCAACTGGCAAACCGATTTGTTTGGCATAAAAGGCAGCCAAGATATTTCCAAAGTTTCCTGTTGGTACTGTGAAGTTGACCTTATCACCAGCCACAATCTCACCAGTCTTAACCAACTGAGCATAGGCATAAACATAATAAACAATCTGTGGCACCAAACGACCGATATTCATAGAGTTGGCTGATGAAAATTGCAGTTTATTGGTAGCCAACTTTTCACGAAGGGCTACATCGTTAAACATATGTTTGACGTTAGTTTGCGCATCATCAAAGTTACCATCAATAGCGATAACATGAGTATTGTCGCCAGTCTGAGTGGTCATTTGCAACTCTTGTACCTTGCTGACACCATCCTTTGGATAAAAGACGATAATCTCAGTACCAGGAACATCCGCAAACCCTGCCATAGCAGCTTTCCCAGTATCCCCAGATGTCGCTGTTAAAATGACAATCTTGTTCTCCAAACCATGCTTCTTAGCAGCTGTTGTCATAAAGTATGGCAAAATAGACAAGGCCATATCCTTAAAGGCAATCGTTGAACCATGGAAGAGTTCCAGGTTGTATCGCCCGTCTAATTTCACTAATGGTGCAATAGCTGGATTATCAAACTTGCTATCGTAGGCATTGTTGATACAGTAGTCCAACTCTTCAGCTGTAAAGTCATCTAAAAATGCTGACAAAACAAGCTTAGCAACTTCCTGATAAGAAGCATCTTTCAATTTGTCAAAGTCCAAATCTACCTTTGGATAAGTAAGCGGTGTAAACAAACCACCATCCGTTGCCAAACCTTGCAAAATTGCTTGGCTAGCAGTTACTGTATTGTTGGCATCACGCGTTGATTGATAAACTAATGTCATTACTCTCTATCCTTTATCTATAGTCTCTTCCATTATATCATGATTTTTCAGAAAATTCTCCTTTTACAAGAGAAATTATAGGCTCAATTCTTCTTTCAAAGGCTGTAAGTAGGTCATTTCTTGCTTATTTCTCATCTCCAGTCCTTCCTCGGCTAGCAGGAGTAAGTCTTTGGAAATTTCAATAATCGCAGTTTCTTCCTCATCTGTAAGCTTCTTCTTAGAAAATTGTCGTCTTAAAAACTTATAATTTTTCCCAAATTCTTTAAAGAAAGGTGCTGCTTCTAAGTAAGCTTCTAACTTATCTAAATTAACCAACAATCCTAAGTGAAAAGCTGCTGAAGCGAAGGTTCTATCTAGAGGTTGAGTACACACACTACGAAACTCAACTGTTCCGCGAGTCGTTAAGTCTTGGTACTGATAACTACGATGGGTTTCAAAATCCTTCTCTTGAGGATAAATAATAATCTCATCCCCATTAAGTGCATATGCTTGGATTTCAGGTGTAGCCAAATAGTCCCTAGCCTGAATCGGATAAAAGTAATAGGTTTGTCCATCACGTTCCGCAGTAAAAATTGCAGAATGATCTAGATAATCAAAAAAAACATCCTCATCTTTAAAGAGTCTTGCATTGACCCCGACGTTTTCTGGATAGATACCATGCATCGATTCTTCCCAGAAAATATCCCTTGAAATTTTCGTATCCCAATCCGCACCTGTAAACTCAGAGTTTGCAAATAAATAAGCCTTAGCCCCTTCAATTTGGGTAAAAGCATTAATCACCCGTAAGTAGTTAGACTTTGAAACATCCAACTGAACCTGACTCCCACAAATAAACGCTCCGTATTCAGGGAAATGATGTAAATCTGATTTAGTAACATTTCTACTCAAATTCAAATAATCCATCAACATCTGATAGCGTGGATAAGCCACTGGACAATTCTCATTTTTATCCCAGTCAGGATGAATACCACAGCCAACAATAGCATGATTTGATTCAGCTAACTTTTTCTGAATCACTACCATATAATTGTTAAAACGATTTTCGACCTCTTGAATTGTTTCAGCCTTACCAAATGCAAACTCAATGGTTGTATAGGAAACTTCAAATAAAATAGCATCCTGACTTATCGGATTCACTAACTGGATAGGATTACCAAAATCATCTACCTTTTCTACAGTTAAATCAAAATAAGAAACTAAGTATCGGAATAAGTACTTGATAACTTCAATATCTGTAGCATCCCCTTCCAAGTTTACAACAGGATATTCCAACTCAACTCCAATAAACAATTTAGGATTTTTTTTAATATTTTTCAAATACCGATGTTTTAATAAATCGATAGAACGAGACATACTTCCCTACACTTTCATAATCTAAATAAAATTTGAATAACTATCATTATACCAAAAATAATATAAAAAAGGAACGAAGATTTACAACGTTCCTTAACTCTATACTATACCGGCGGCCGGGGTCGAACCGGCACGTCCTTGCGGACACTGGATTTTGAGTCCAGCGCGTCTGCCAATTCCGCCACGCCGGCAAATAGTAACTGGGGTAGCTGGATTCGAACCAACGCATGAGGGAGTCAAAGTCCCTTGCCTTACCGCTTGGCTATACCCCAATAATATAAAATAAAATAGGCGAGTGATGGGGATCGAACCCACGCATGCCAGAGCCACAATCTGGTGTGTTAACCACTTCACCACACCCGCCATAATTCTATTAACACGGGCAGTAGGAATTGAACCCACACTGAAGGTTTTGGAGACCTTAGTTCTACCTTTAAACTATGCCCGTAAATGGAAGGGGAGGGATTCGAACCCCCGAACCCGAAGGAGCGGATTTACAGTCCGCCGCGTTTAGCCTCTTCGCTACCCTTCCAAAATATATAAATGGCGCGAGACGGAATCGAACCGCCGACACATGGAGCTTCAATCCATTGCTCTACCAACTGAGCTACCGAGCCTTATTGCGGGAGCAGGATTTGAACCTACGACCTTCGGGTTATGAGCCCGACGAGCTACCTAGCTGCTCCATCCCGCGTTAATACAAAAGGAGGATGTGGGATTCGAACCCACGCACGCTTTTACACGCCTGACGGTTTTCAAGACCGTTCCCTTCAGCCGGACTTGGGTAATCCTCCAAAATAGTTTATACGGGAACAAACCCGTGTCCTCTTAGTGAAAAGATAATATTTCAATTCTCTAGTAATGGACTAAACACTATGGGCACGAGTGGACTCGAACCACCGACCTCACGCTTATCAGGCGTGCGCTCTAACCACCTGAGCTACGCGCCCAA